>JAPSJU010000023.1 GCA_031178025.1 Agromyces sp.
TCGGCACGCTCGTACGAGCGGCCCGGACGGTCGTCGCGATCGCGCCGGGGGGCCCGGTCGTCGCGGTCGAACGAGCGAGGTGCGCGCTCGGGGCGATCGTTCGCACGCGCCGGTCGGTCATCGCGGGGATTCGGTCGAGCGGAGCGGTCGGCGCGGTCCCATGAGCGGGCCGGCCGGTCGTCGTCGCGACGCGGGGCGCGGTCGTCGCGGTCGAACGAGCGGGCGGGGCGGTCCGCACGGTCGTACGAGCGGGGCGCCCGGTCCCGACCGGCGTCGCTGCGCGGCGCGGCGCGGCCACCGGAACGGCGATCGTCGTCGCGACGCTCCTCACGGCCCTCGCGCTCGCCACGGTGCGGGGTACGGCCCGCTGCGAGGCGCTCGTCGCGCGACCAGCGCACCTTGCCCGGGGCATCCGCCTCGGGGCGATGGCCTCGGTGACCGGAGCTCCGCGATCCGGGCTTGGCCGATCCGGCGCGTGCCGGGCCGCCCTTCGAGCCGCCCTTCGCGTACGAGGGATCGAAGTTCTTGGCCGGGCGACCGCCCTGGCGATTCGTGTTCTTGGGCATGGATGACACTTCCTGGGTTGTACTGAGTACATGGCAGGCCCACCGTGGGCGCACGAAGCGCACAGGCAGGTCTGAGAACCCGGAACGTCGTCGACCGGGGCCGTTCACATACGGTGACTATCCGAGGCCAACCGCCTCGAAACCGGCCCTTTGGACTCACAAACCCATCCGCGCATCGCGCGGTGTCCAGAACCGACCTCCCCACATTACCGGATTTCGGCTGTGAAATCGCTCGACGGCGCTCACGTGCGGCGTCGAGGGTGCGGCCGCAGGTGAGATAGCATCACTCCACCCCTGAACCCGGAGCCGGTGTGACCTCGACCCCAACGACAGGCGGCTCCGGCATCCGCGCCAGGCGGATCGCCCCGGCCGCCGCCGCCCTCGCGGCGATCATCGGCGTGGTCGCGCTCTCGGGGTTCCATACGCAGCTTCGCGAGATCGAGCCGGCCGGGTCGGATGCCTCGAGCGAGGTGGCGGGCGCCGAGATCGTGGGCATCCGCACCTTCACCGCCCCGCAGCTCGAGGTGCACGCCGACCTGGAGTACGGCACGCGCGCCGACGGCACCCTCCTCACGCTCGACGTCTGCATGCCTCCCGCCGATGTGTTCGCCGCCGAGCGACCGGCGGTCGTGTCGATCCACGGCGGGAGCTGGGCGCGCGGCGACAAGGCGAACGCCGACTGGCGCAACGTCTGCCTGTGGCTCGCGAGCGAGGGCTTCGTCGCGGCATCCGTCAACTATCGCCTCGTGCCGGAGGCGCGCTTCCCCGCTGCGATCGAGGATGTCGCGCTCGCGGTCGAATGGCTGCGCGACCCCGAGCAGGCCGAGCGGTTCGGCATCGACCCCGCGCGCATCGCGGCGTTCGGCGGCTCGGCCGGCGGAAACCTCGCGGCGCTCCTCGCGCTCGCGGGCCAGGGGCCGCTCGACGAGGGGTCGCGCGTCGCCGCGGTCGCGGAGCTCTCGGCTCCGGTCGGGCTCTCGGGCAGCGAGCTCACCGCCGACGGAGCCTCCCCGTGGCTGCTCGAGGTCGTCGGCGAGTACCTCGCCTGCGCACCCGCGGCGTCCATCGACGAATGCCCGCAGGCAGCGGATGCCTCCCCGGCGACCTTCGCCGATCCGAGCGACCCGCCCGTCTTCATCGGTCACGCCGAACGGGAGGTGGTCCCCGTCGCCCAGTCGCGGCGATTCGCAGCGCAGCTCACCGCCGCGGGCGTGTCGACCGAGCTCGCGATCGTGACGGGTACCGAGCACTCGATCGGCATCCTCGACGAGACGCTGCGCGCACGGGTCGCTGCGTTCCTGCGCACGCACCTCGGCTGAGCCGCGGAGCGGAGGCACGATGACCCAGGGAGACTCCCCCGTCGAACTGTCGAGGGACGACTGGCGGGTGATCCTCGACCGCACGTGGCACGAGTTCCGCATCAACCAGGCGTACGACCTCGCCGGCACCCTCACGTACTACGGCGTGCTCGCGCTCTTCCCCGCGCTGCTCGCAACGCTCGCCACCGTCGGCATCTTCGGCAGCGCCGAGGCCGGCGCGCAGAACGTGCTGAAGGTCATCGAGGACCTCGGCGGGGCGACGGCCGCCGACGTGCTCCGCGAGCCCCTCGAGCAGCTCGTCGACGCCTCGCACGCCGGGCTCGCCTTCGCCACCGGCATCGTCGGGGTGCTGTGGGCGGCATCGAGCTACCTCGGCACGCTGGGGCGAGGCCTCAACCGCATCTACGACGTCGATGAGGGGCGGCCCTTCTGGGAGATGCGTCCCATGATGGTCGCCGCCGCGGCCGTGCTCGTCCTGCTCGGCAGCATCGCCGCGATCGGCCTCGTCCTCACGGGACCGGTGGCCGAAGCGACGGCACGCGTCCTCGGCCTCGACGAGGGCGTCGTGTTCTGGTGGGACCTGCTGAAGGTGCCCGGGCTCGTCGGTGTCGCGCTCGTCATCATGGCCCTGCTCTACTGGGCGGCGCCGAACGTGAAGCGCCGCAACTTCCGCTGGTTCAGCGTCGGCGCACTCGGGGCCCTGCTCATGTGGATCGCGACGACCGCGCTCTTCGGGGCATACGTGTTCGGATTCGGGGTCTACGGGCGGACCTACGGCCTGCTCGGCGGGCTCATCGCATTCCTGCTCTGGGTCTGGCTCTCGAACCTCTCGCTGCTGCTCGGTGCCGTACTCGACACCGAGGTCGAGCGCGCACGGCAGTTGCGTGCCGGTGTCGCCGCCGAGGAGCGGGTGCAGCTTCCACTGCGGGACGACCGGCTGATCGCCAAGAACCGCGCGCAGCGCAACGCCGACATGCGTGCCTCGGCGGCGATGCGTCCGCCCACCGCCGTCGACGGGTTCGCCAGCAGGCCCGAGGCGTCCTCGAGCGAGGAGTGAGCCCGGCCGAGCCGTGGCTCAGGTGTCGCGTTCGACGGGCGCCTCATCCTCGCGATGATCGTCCTCGCCGCCGGGCGGGAAGGACTCGAGCTCGGGGTGCCTGCTGAGGAACAGCGTGCTGGCGACGAACCCTCCCCAGACGAGCACGATCGCGAGCAGGAGGAAGGCGATGGCGACTCCGGTCATGATGCACCTCCGTCCGGGCTCCGCGTACTGGCTCCCGGCGGTGCCGGATGCTCGACCGGCGTCGGCGGGTACGGCGGCCACGCCGTGAAGCGCTCGGGGTCGGAACGCCAGCGGAGGAGGGTGAGCACGACGGCGCCGATGATGACGACGATGATGGTGCCCCAGCCGATGAGCACGAGGTACCACGCAGGCAGGCCCCCGTAGCCTTCGGCCGTGAGGGTCACGATCCGCGAGATGAGCATGTAGCCGAGGACGACGGGGGCCAGTCCCCCGACGAGCACGACCCAGATGCCGCCGACCTTGAACGTCGACACGGCGTTGAGGTGGTAGCGCAGCTCGGGGCCCTTGCGGAGCACCCAGAGCACGAGCACCGTCATGATCACCGCGGATGCCACGATGCCGACGTTGTTCGCCCACTGGTCGGCGACGTCGAGGGCGAGCAGTCCCGTGGTCGTGGAGAAGAGGAGCACGGAGAGGATCGCCGAGACGCCGCCCACCCGGATCGCCGCCTGCCGGGCGGTCAGGCCGAACTTCTCCTGGAAGCCCGCCGAGACGACCTGCAGCACCGAGAGCAGCGAGGTGAACCCCGCCATCGTGAGCGAGCCGAAGAAGAGCACGCCGAAGATGGGTCCCCCTGGCATCTGCGAGACGATCGCCGGGAACGTGATGAACGAGAGGCCGACGCCGGTGAGGCCCTCGAGCTCGTCGATGGCGATGCCCTGCTGGAACGCGAAGAAGCCGAGCGTCGCGAAGACGCCGATGCCGGCGAGGATCTCGAAGGACGAGTTCGCGAACGCGACGACCAGGCCCGGCGTCGTGAGGTTCGCGCGCCGCTTGCGGTAGGACGCGTAGGTGATCATGATGCCGAACGCGATCGACAGCGAGAAGAAGATCTGGCTGTAGGCGGCGATCCACACGTTCGGGTCGCCGAGGGCCTGCCAGTTCGGGGTGAAGAAGGCGTTGAGCCCGTCGGCGGCGCCGTCGAGGAAGAGCGCGCGCACGACGAGCACGAGGAACGCCACGACGAGCAGGGGCAGGAAGATCACGTTCGCCCGCTGCACGCCCCTCGCGACGCCCGCTCCGAGCACGACGAGCGTCACGACCCAGACGAGCACGAGGGGGATGAGCACGCTCGGCACGAACTGGAAGCTGAGACCGGGGTCGCCGACCTGGAGGTAGTCGGCGGTCAGGAAGGTGGCGGGGTCATCGCCCCAGCGCAGGTCGAAGGAGAAGACGAAGTAGCTGAGCGCCCACGCGATGACGGCGGTGTAGTAGAGCCCGATGACGAACGCGACCATGACCTGGAACCAGCCGAGGCCCTCGAGCCACCTGCCGCCCAGCCGCCGGAACGCGGCCGGCGCCGAGCCGCGGAAGCGGTGCCCGATCGCGTAGTCGAGGAAGAGGATCGGGATGCCCGCCGTGATGAGCGCCACGAGGTAGGGGATGAGGAACGCCCCACCGCCGTTCTCGTACGCGACCCCCGGGAACCGCCAGATGTTGCCCAGCCCCACGGCGGATCCGATCGCCGCCAGGATGAACCCGACCTGACCGGTCCACTGCTCCCGCGGACGTTCGGTGACGCCGCTGCCCTTCGCTCCAGACACGTGACCCCCTCGCTCGGCAACACCATACTCCCGTAGCGGGCCGGAATGGCTCCTCGGAGGGATGCTGCGACGCGGCGTGCGTGGCAGGCTGACTGCATCATGGACGACACCCGGGATCGCCCGGCGCCGCTGCCGCCGGCGGCGCCTGCCGCGCCTCGCCGACCGGCGCGCGGCACGCGCCCGGGCTCGGGCGGGGGCGCGGTGGCGGGCGGGCGCGGCCGATCCGACGAGCGGTACTTCCGGGCGTGGATGTGGGTCGCCACCTCGCTGCTGGCCTTCGTGCTGGTCGTCGTCTCGGTACCGCTCGCCGCCACGATCTACGGCGTGCACCTGCTCGCGTCGTTCGGCACGAGCCTCGCCATGGCGGGCGCCCTTCCGCTCTCGGTGCGCTGGCCATGGCTCGGGGCGGGCGTCGCGACGGTCGGCCTGTTCGCCTTCGCGATGCTCTCCGCCGGTTCGGATGGTGCCCCATGGCCCTGGCCGGCGACCACGATCGTCGGCCAGAGCGCCCTGCTCATCGTGCTGGGGCTCATGCGCTCGTGGCCGCTGGGCCTGACGACGTGGATCGCGGGGGTCGTCGTCACGGCGCCGTTCGCGTTCGTCGATTCCGGCGCGGTGGCGAACGTCGTGACGGCGGGGGCCGTCTCGGCGCTCGCCTTCGCCGTCGCGCACCTGCTGGCGCAGCGTCGCATCATCGGCGTGGAACTGTTCAGGGCACGGGAGCGCTCCGCATCGGAGCAGCAGCGTCGCATGCTCGTCGAGGAGCGCAATCGCATCGCACGCGAGCTCCACGACGTGGTGGCGCACGGCCTGTCGATCATCCACGTGCAGGCGACGAGCGCCCCGTACCGGATCGAGGGGATGGACGATGCGGCGCGAGCGGAGTTCGGTGAGATCGCGGCATCCGCCCGGGCCGCCATGACCGAGATGCGGCAGCTCCTCGGCGTACTGCGCAGTGCGGATGCCGCCGCGGAGACGGCGCCGCAGCCGGGGCTCGGCGAGCTGCCCGCGCTCGTCGCCTCCGTCGAGCGCGCCGGGCTCCCGGTGACGCTCGAGCTCGGGGATGCGCTGCCCGAGTCTGGGCTCGCCACGACCGCCGCGTACCGCATCGTGCAGGAGGCCCTCAGCAACGTCGTGCGCCATGCGCCCGGCGCGGTGACGCACGTCTCGATCGAGGTGCTCGCCGGCGAGCTCGTGGTGGGCGTCGAGAACGAGCCGCCGGCGGCGAGCGAAGCCGCGGCCGGTCCCGAACAGGCCGGCGGCGGGCACGGACTCATCGGCATCGCCGAACGCGCCGCCCTCCTCGGCGGGCGCGCCGAGTACGGAGAACGCCCCGGCGGGGGCTACCGTGTCCTCGCGACCCTGCCGCTCGGGCCGGGGGGAGCCCTCGGGTCGGCCGGCGGTATCGAGCCGACGGGAGGAGCGGCGTGACGATCTCGGTGCTCATCGCCGACGACCAGGCGATGGTCCGTGCCGGCTTCGCCGCGGTGCTCGCCGCGCAACCCGGCATCGAGGTCGTCGGCCAGGCCGCCGACGGCGTCGAGGCCGTCGAGCTCGCGCACGCGCTGCGGCCCGACGTCGTGGTGATGGACGTGCGGATGCCCCGCCGGAACGGCATCGAGGCGACCCTCGCGCTGCAGACCCCGCCGCGCAGTTCCGACTACGTGCCACGAGTGCTCATGCTCACGACGTTCGACGTCGACGACTACGTGTACGAGGCTCTGCGCGCGGGCGCGAGCGGTTTCCTGCTGAAGGACGCGACGCCCGAGGAGCTCGTCAACGCGGTGCGCGTCGTGGCCGGAGGCGACGCCCTGCTGGCGCCGAGCGTGACCCGTCGGCTCATCGAGGACTTCGCGCGCTCCGGCCCTCCGCGTCGTCCGTCGGGCACCCGGCTCGCCGGGCTCACGGAGCGCGAGCTC
This sequence comes from Agromyces sp., assembly GCA_031178025.1. GTDB lineage: Bacteria > Actinomycetota > Actinomycetes > Actinomycetales > Microbacteriaceae > Agromyces. The sequence continues at coordinate 6,652 of JAPSJU010000023.1, forward strand.
GAGGTGCTCACCCTCGTCGGTCGCGGGCTCTCCAACGCGGAGATCGCCGCGGCGCTCTTCATCGCCGAGCAGACCGTGAAGACGCACGTCAGCAAGGTGCTGCAGAAGCTGGGCCTGCGGGATCGCGTGCACGCGGTGGTGCTCGCCTACGACACGGGGCTCGTGCAACCGGGCACGTGAGTCCCCGCCGGGCCCGTCAGCGCAGGACAGGCGCCGGGCACCCCTACCCCGGTACGGGGAATGAACGGCTCCCGGGGGTGATGTCACGGCCGGAACCCGGTTCGTAGCCTGCGATCGTGGGCGGAAGCGCCGCCCGGATCGGACAGGCCATGACCGACACGCTCGCGCGCCCCTCCGGTACCCGCGGCCCCGGATCCGACCACCGGGCATCCGGCCGACCGGCATCCACCCGCACCACCCGGCCCGCCCGCGACGTCAGCATCGACGCGATCCGGGTCGTGCTGCTCGCCGCGGTGTTCGCGCTGCACGCGATGATGGTCGGCGTGAGCGTCGGTCCTGAGGGCCCGATCCTCGAGAACGCGCTGGACGGGCAGGGATGGTTCGGCCCCGTCACGTGGGTCGTGCAGATCATGCCCCTCTTCTTCATCGCGGGCGGGTTCTCGAGCATCACCCACTGGCGGTCGATGCGAGCGCGCGGTTCGTCGCCGGCCGACTACGTGCGCGCGAGGCTCGAGCGGCTCGTGCGCCCCGCCGTCGCCCTCGTCGTGATCGTCGCCGTCGGGCTCGTCACGCTGTCGCTCGTGGGGGTTCCCGCCGAGGTGGTGGCGACGGCGGGATTCCGCATCGGGCAGCCGCTCTGGTTCCTCGCGGTCTACATCGGGGTCTCGGCGCTCGTCCCGCTCATGGTGCGGGCGCACGAGCGAGCCCGCGTCCTCACGCCGCTGGCGCTCCTCGGCGGCGTCGTCGCCGTCGATGTCGTGCGACTGGGCACCGGGATCGAGGCGATCGGGTTCGCCAACCTCCTCCTCGTGTGGCTGCTCGTGCAGCAGCTCGGATTCCACGTCGCCGACGGCGGTGTCGACCGCCTCGCACGCCGCACGCTCTGGCTCATCGCTGCCGCATCCCTCGCGCTGCTCGTGGTGCTGACCACCGCCGGGCCCTACCCGGTCGACATGCTCGAGAACCTGAATCCGCCGACGGTGTGCCTCGTCGTGCTCGGGACGGCGCAGCTCGCGCTCTTCCAGCTCGCCCGGCCCGCCATCCGCGCGTGGGTCGAGCGAGCGGATGCCTCGCGGCTGATCTCCGCCATCGGCGAGCGCGCCATGACCGTCTACCTGTGGCACATGCCCGTGCTCATCGCGCTCGTCGCCCTGCTGCTCGTCGTGAACTCGGTGACCGGCATCGCCCTGCCCGAGCCGCTGAGCCACGAGTGGTGGGCGAGCCGCCCGCTCTGGCTGTGCTTCGCGGCGGTCGCCCTCCTCCCGATCGCCCTCGGGTTCGGGCGCTTCGAGCGGAGCCGGCGGCCGCGCGCCGTGCCGGCCGCCGAGGTCGGCGCGCGCCACCGCCGCTCCGTCGCCGGGACCGTCATCGACGCGATCGCCGGCGCGGGCGGCGTCGTCGTGCTGCTCGTCGCGGGGTTCGGCCCGGTGGCCGCGGTGGTCGCGCTCGCCCTGCTCGTGGTCGCCCTGCTCGGCACCGACCGGCTGCGGCGTCTCGCGGTCGCGCGGCAGCCGTTACCGCGCTGAAACGCTCGTGCGGTGGGATGGGTGCATGACCACTCATCCGATCACGGTGTCGATCCGGCGCGAGGTCGACCCCGCGCGCATCGCCGAGGCGACGGCCTGGGTGCAGACGGGCGTGAACCTCGCCAACAGGTACCCGGGCTTCCTCGGTTCGGGGTGGGTGCGCGCCGGCGAGCAGTCCGCGGTGTGGCACATGCTCTACCGCTTCGCGAGCGAGGAGACGCTCGAGGCATGGGAGCAGTCGCCCGAGCGTGCCTGGTGGATCTCGATGGGGGAGGGCTTCGTGCGCTCCGAGCGCAGCCGCCGGCGCACGGGCATCGAGGGATGGTTCGACGATCCCGCCACGGGGTCGGTGCCGGTGGCGGATGCCGCGGCGTCCGGGACCGGGGCATCCTCGGAGCCGCCGCCCGCTCCACCTCGATGGAAGCAGGCCGTCACGATCTGGCTCGGGTTCTTCCCGATCAACCTCGCCTTGGCCTCCCTCCTGGCGCCGGTGCCGGGATGGGACGAGCTGCCGCTCTGGCTGCGCACCCTCGCGATGACGCTCGCGCTGACCCCGATCATGACGTACTGGGTGCTGCCGTGGGTGACGCGGATGCTCCGGGGCTGGCTCGCGCCGCACCCGGCTCGTGGATGACGCTCAGCGCGATCCGCGGATGCGGCGGGAGAGCGTCGCGGCGGCGTCCCGCACGGCGGGCGCGATCTCGTCGTCCCGCTCCGATGCCGTGTCGTTCGAGTACGTCACGGCGATCCCGGCCGACGGCCAGCCGAGGTGGTCGACGACCGCGGCGCCGATCGATGCGAGCCCGGGCGTGACCTCGCCGTCCTCGTGCGCGGCTCCCGTCGCCCGCACGTCGGCGAGCACGCGCTTCAAGCGCCCGTAGCTCCATTCGGCGGCATCCGGCGAGGCCTCACCCGAGGGATGCCTCGTCGCGAACGCCGAGCGGTCGGGATACAGCGCGCGCAGCTGCGCGGGCGGCAGCACCGCGAGCATCGCGCGACCCGTCGCCGTGAGGTGCGCGGGAAGGCGCACGCCGACGTCGGTGACGAGCGAGGGACGCCGCGGAGCGCGCTCCTCGACGAGGTAGAGCACGTCGCGCCCGTGCAGCACGGCGAGGTGCCCCGATTCGCCGAGGCGGTCGACGAGTCCGGCGACGAGCGGGCGGCCGAGCCGCGCGAGCGGCTGCTGCCTGCTGAAGCCGCTCGAGAGCTCGAAGGCGGCGATGCCGAGTCCGTAGCGGCGTTCCTCGGGCAGGTGCACGACGAAGCCCCGCTCCTGCATGACGGCGAGCAGGTGGTACACGGTCGAGCGCGGCAGGGCGAGCGCCTGCGCGATCGTCGCCGCGGGCACGGGGCCGCGCTGCGCGGCGAGGTGCGCGAGGATCGCCAGCGTCTGGTCCGCGGCGGGCACCTTCACGCCGTCGCTCATCGTGCCGCCTCTCCGCTCCGCTGGCATCCGCTCCGTCGACGGTCGCCGATGGGTGCCGTGCGACCAGCGTACGCCGGGCGTCCGGGATCCCGGACGGATGCCCCGCACGCGGGGGTACCGCGGCGGCGGCGGCGGTGTGGAATCGGAAGCATGACCACCACCACGCCGCCTTCCGCCATCACCGAGCCGGCATCCGTCCTCGTCGGTGCGCGACCGCTCGAGATCGACGAGGTCGTCGCGGTGGCCCGTCACGGGGCATCCGTCGAACTCGACGCGAGCGCGCTGGACGGCGTCGCCGCGAGCCGCGCGATCATCGAGGGGCTGGCCGCGGACCCCGAGCCGCACTACGGCATCTCGACGGGCTTCGGCGCACTCGCGACGACGTACATCGCCGAGGATCGACGCGCCCAGCTGCAGGCGAGCCTCGTGCGCTCGCACGCCGCCGGCGCGGGCGCCGAGGTCGAGCGGGAGGTGGTGCGGGCCCTCATGCTGCTGCGCCTGTCGACCCTCATGACGGGTCGCACGGGCGTGCGCCGCGAGACGGCCGAGACGTATGCGGCCATCCTCAACGCCGGCATCACCCCGGTCGTTCGCGAGTACGGCTCGCTCGGCTGCTCCGGCGACCTGGCGCCGCTCGCGCACTGCGCGCTCGTCGCAATGGGCGAGGGCGAGGTGCGGGCGGGGTCCGACGGTCCCCGGCCCGCCGCCGACGCGCTCGCCGACGCCGGCATCGCTCCGCTGCGGCTCGGCGAGAAGGAGGGGCTCGCCCTCATCAACGGCACCGACGGCATGCTCGGCATGCTCGCCCTCGCCATCCACGACCTGCGAATGCTCCTCGCGACCGCCGACGTCGCGGCCGCGATGAGCGTCGAGGGGCTCATGGGCACCGACGCGGTGTTCGCCGCGGACCTGCACGCGCTGCGGCCGCAGCGCGGGCAGGCGGCATCCGCGTCGAACCTGCGGCGACTGCTCGCCGGATCCCCCGTCGTCGCGAGTCACAAGGGCCCGGAGTGCACCCGGGTGCAGGACGCGTACTCCCTGCGCTGCGCGCCGCAGGTGCACGGAGCCGCGCGTGACACGCTCACGCACGCGGCATCCGTCGCCGCGGCCGAGCTCGCGAGTGCGGTCGACAATCCGGTGCTCACGCTCGACGGCCGCGTCGAGTCGAACGGCAACTTCCACGGCGCACCGGTCGGATACGTGCTCGACTTCCTCGCGATCGCGGTGGCGGATGTCGCGTCGATGAGCGAGCGACGCACGGACCGCTTCCTCGACCGGGCCCGCAACCAGGGACTGCCGCCGTTCCTCGCACATGAGGTGGGCGTCGACTCCGGGCTCATGATCGCGCAGTACACCGCCGCGGGGATCGTGTCGGAGCTGAAGCGCCTCGCCGTGCCGGCATCCGTCGACTCCATCCCGTCGTCGGCCATGCAGGAGGACCACGTCTCGATGGGCTGGGCGGCGGCGCGGAAACTCCGCCTGGCCGTCGACGGGCTCACGCGAGTGCTCGCGATCGAGATCATGACGGCCGCGCGAGGCCTCGCCCTGCGAGCGCCGCTCGAGCCGGGGCCGGCGACCGGCGCCGTCCTGTCGCTCGTGGCAGGCGTCGGTGCCGTGCCCGGGCCCGACCGCGTGCTCTCTCCGGAGATCGAGGCGATCGCGGAGCTCGTCGGCTCGGGCACCGTCCTGTCCCGAGCGTCGCAGGCGACGGGGGACCTCGACTGAGGGGACGCGTGTGCCCCGAAGAGGGCATGGCCAGTCCGCCCGTGGGTGTTGTCTCTTCAGGCCCGCGGTGCGAGACTGGGCAGGTCGGCCTCAGGCCGGTACCCGAACGGAACCCTATGCACCCCGACCGCTCTGAATTCGCCCCTCAACGCCCGTGGTTCTCACGCGGCGCTCGTCGGGGAGGAGTGGTCCTCTGCACCGTCACCGCCGTTGCGCTCTTCGGCCTCGCCGGCGTCTCGCCCGCGTATGCGGAGGAGCCGCTCGCTCCCGAGGCCACGAGTGCGCCGGAGGCGACCGAGCCGGCGGCCGAACCCACGCCGGAGCCGGTACCCGAGCCCGCACCAGAACCGGCGCCCGAACCCGTTCCCGAGCCGGCGCCCGAACCCGTTCCCGAGCCCGTCCCCGAGACGCCGGCACCCGAGACCCCGGCACCCGAGACCCCCGCGCCCGAGACCCCGGCACCCGAGACCCCCGCGCCCGAGACGCCGGCACCCGAGACCCCCGCGCCCGGAACGCCGGCACCCGCGACGCCCGCACCCGGGTCTCCTGCGCCGCAGGCGCCCAGCGGACCTGCGACTCCGACCCCGGCCGGGCCCGCGACCTTCACCGCCGATGGATCGTTCCGCCAGGCCACGACGCTCCGCTCCCCCGTCGACACGGCGCGGGTGGCGGCGCTCGCCGCGGCGCAGTCGAAGGTCGATCAGGCGATCACCGCGCTGCGAGCCGCGGAAACGGCGCTCGCCGACGGGCGCGCCGTGCGCGAGGCGGCAGAGGCGACCGCCGAACGACTGCAGGCAGCCGCCGACGAGGCCAAGCTCGACGCCGACGCGTCACGACGCGTCTACCTCGCCGCCGCCCAGGGCGACAGCGCATCGATCTCCTCCATGGACGCCGTCTTCGGTGCCGGCAAGGATCTCCTGGCCGGCCTGAGCGGAGTGGCGCGCGTCGCGCAGGTCGCCGGCGACGCGGAGAAGTTCCTCGAGATCGCCGACGCCAAGAGCGCCGCGGCCGAGGCGGCACAAGCACGCGCCGACGAGGCGCTCGCCGCCGTCGACGCCGTGCCCATCGAGGCCCTGGAAGCAGAGGTCGCGAGCGCCGAGCGCGCCGTGGCCGAAGCGCGTGCGGCGCTGGCCGCGCTCCAGGCCGAGCGCTCGCAGGAGAGCGCGCTGGCCTCGCGCAGCGTCTCGCTCATCGAGTTGCTTCCGAGCGATGCCGGCCAGCTGAGCGACCAGGGATGGGCGCATCCGGTGTCCGGCCGCCTCACCGACGGCTTCGGCCCCCGTCCGAACCGGCCGGTCGCGGGCGTGAACCCCTTCCACCGCGGAACCGACCTGGCGGCGAGCTGCGACACTCCCATCTACGCGGCGACCGGAGGCGTGGTCGTCGAGGCCGGGCCATACGGCACGTACGGCAACTGGGTCCTGATCGACCACGGCGCGGGCGTGTCGACCGGGTATGCGCACCTCGCCGGCGGCGGCACCTTCGTCTCGGCGGGCCAGTCGGTCGTCGCCGGGCAGCTGATCGGCGCCGTCGGCAGCACCGGCGCGTCCACCGGCTGCCACCTGCACTTCGAGGTGCGACTCGGCGGCACCGCCGTCGACGCGGTGCCGTTCATGGCGGCCCGCGGCATCCACCTGGGCTGAGGTCCGCCGGCTCGTCTGGGATCCCGGACGTGCAGCCCGCCGCATCCGTTGTCGACGCGCGCCCCGTGCGGTGGGATCGGAGCATGACCGATGCACCATCCGCCACCGCCGTCGCCCGTCCGGTGCGGGCCGCCCGCGGCACGACGCTCACGGCGAAGAGCTGGCAGACCGAGGCGCCCCTGCGCATGCTCATGAACAACCTCGACCCCGACGTCGCGGAGCGCCCCGACGACCTCATCGTCTACGGAGGCACCGGGAAGGCCGCCCGCAACTGGGAGTCGTTCGACGCGATGGTACGCACCCTCGAGGGGCTGGAGGCCGACGAGACGCTGCTCGTGCAGTCGGGCAAGCCGGTCGGCGTGTTCCGGACGCACGAATGGGCACCCCGCGTGCTCATCGCCAATTCCAACCTCGTGGGCGACTGGGCGACCTGGCCGGAGTTCCGCCGGCTCGAGCAGCTCGGCCTCACCATGTACGGGCAGATGACCGCCGGTTCCTGGATCTACATCGGCACGCAGGGCATCCTGCAGGGCACCTACGAGACCTTCGGGGCCATCGCCCGGGCCCGGTTCGGCGGCAGCCTCGCCGGCACCCTCACGCTCACCGGAGGCTGCGGCGGCATGGGCGGGGCGCAGCCCCTCGCCGTCACCATGAACGAGGGGGTCGTGCTCATCGTCGACGTCGACGAGACCCGCCTCGCTCGCCGGGTCGAGCACGGCTACCTCGACGAGCTGACCCACGACCTCGACGACGCGGTCGAGCGAGCCCTCGCGGCGAAGGCCGAGCGCCGGCCGCTCAGCGTCGGGCTCGTCGGCAACGCCGCGACGGTCTTCCCCGAGCTGCTGGCCCGCGGCGTCGCGATCGACATCGTCACCGACCAGACGAGCGCGCACGACCCGCTCTCGTACCTGCCGGAGGGCGTGTCGGTCGCCGAGTGGCACGAGCTGGCGGCATCCGACCCCGACGCCTTCACCGCCCGCGCCCGCGCGAGCATGGCCAGGCACGTCGAGGCGATGGTCGGCTTCCAGGACGCGGGTGCCGAGGTCTTCGACTACGGCAACTCGATCCGCCGTGAAGCCGAGCTCGGCGGCTACGACCGCGCGTTCGCCTTCCCGGGATTCGTGCCCGCCTACATCCGACCGCTCTTCGCCGAGGGGAAGGGACCGTTCCGGTGGGCGGCGCTCTCGGGCGACCCGGCCGACATCGCGGCGACCGACCGCGCCATCCTCGAGCTCTTCCCCGACGACGAGCACCTGCGCCGCTGGATCACGAAGGCCGGCGAGAAGGTGCACTTCGAGGGGCTGCCCGCCCGCATCTGCTGGCTCGGCTACCAGGAACGCCACCTCGCCGGGCTGCGGTTCAACGAGATGGTCGCATCGGGCGAACTGTCGGCGCCCGTCGTCATCGGTCGCGACCACCTCGACTCGGGGTCGGTGGCCTCGCCCTATCGCGAGACCGAGGCGATGGCCGACGGCTCCGACGCGATCGCCGACTGGCCACTGCTCAACGCCCTGCTGAACACCGCGTCCGGGGCGACGTGGGTGTCGATCCACCACGGCGGCGGCGTCGGCATCGGCCGCTCGATCCACGCCGGCCAGGTGGTCGTCGCCGACGGCACGCCGCTCGCCGCGGAGAAGATCGCGCGCGTCCTCGTCAACGACCCCGGCACGGGCGTCATGCGGCACGTCGACGCGGGGTACGAGCGCGCCGCGGAGGTCGCCCGCGAGCGCGGGCTACGCGTGCCCATGCAGGAGGGCTGACGGATGCCGCATCCGCTCGTCGGCTCGCGTGCTCGCTCGACGTCCGACCACTGCTCGCATCGACTCACGCGAAGGGGCCGCCGCGCCCGCGGTGCAGCGGCCGATCGACGTGACTCGATGGTGGAATGGCTCGCGTGAGCGACGGCGGCGCAGTGCGGCGGATGCTGCTGACGAACATCGGCGAGCTCGTCACCAACGACCCCGCGCCCGACCGCGAGGGCGGGCCGCTCGGCATCCTGCGTGACGCGGCGGTGCTCATCGAGGACGATCGGATCGCGTGGGCCGGACCGGCCGCGCATGCCGTCGCGGGCCTCGCTGCTCGGACGGAACGCGACGGGCGGCACGACGCGGTCGAGCACCGCGCGATGTGGGACGCCGACGTCGAGGTGGTCGACGCGGGCGGCCGCTCCGCCATCCCGGGATTCGTCGAC
>JAPSJU010000250.1 GCA_031178025.1 Agromyces sp.
GCCGCATCGCCGGCCCGGAGGGCGATGCGAGCCCGGCCGAGGTTCGCCGGCAGGGCCAGGCGCCCGTCCCACGCGGCCCTGCCGAATGCGTCCCCGGCGGCGCTGCGGCGACCGAGCCGTTCGAGGACGAGCCCGCGCAGCAGCTGCGCATCGCCGTGCTCGGGGTTCAGGTTGCGCTGCGTCAGGCGGGCGACGCATCGGTCGAGGTGGTCGAGCGCCGCGGCGTACTCGCCTCGCGCGAATGCCAGGCGCGCGAGCGCGAGGAGCGACCGCGAGTCGCCGGGGTCGCGTCGCACGGCCTCGCGGAAGTACGGCTCGGCGGGGCGGGTCGGATGACGGTACTGCACGAGGTGGAGTCCGGTGAGGTAGAGCTCGTCGGGGCTCGCGATGTCGGCCGGTTCCGGAGGCTCGGTGGCGACCCGGGGTTCTGCCGCCTCGGCCGGGTGCGCCCGCCACTGCACGAGGATCCGGTCATCGCCGGACACGTCGACGAGGAGGTCGTCGCGGCCGGCCGCCCGGTCGAGTTCGAACGTCGACGTGAACGGCCGTCCGGGCGCGACCGGCGTCGACCACTCGGCCACCGCGGTGCCGTCGCGGTGGCGCACGGCGATGTGCACCGTGCGGTGCTCGGAGGTGGCCGCGACGCCGAGACGTGCCGTCGTCTCGTGCACCTCGAGCCCGATCGCGCCGTCGAGCGTGGCCTGGATGGCCGGGCCGATGTCCTGGATCGGGTACCAGTACTGGCGGAACCGGCGCGTCTCACCGGGGGCGAGCCAGCTGAAGTCGGGCTGGTTGTCGGTGAAGACGCCGGCCATGAGCTCGACGTAGGGTCCGTCCGCGTCGGTGAGGTGACGGTCCCAGGCGCGACCCACCTCGCCGTCGCCCCACGTCCACTGCTTCTTCCCCGGGGCGATGGCGCGGTCCGCCCAGTGCACGAAGCCCGCTGCGGCGTCATGGTCGTATCCGCCGAAGAAGTCGTCGGCGGTGTCGGTGATCATGTACGACGTGGGCACCGGGATGTTGGAGTAGAGGTCGATGCGGTCGGCGCCGGGGCGCTCGGCGGCGAGTGCCGGGTAGTCGACGCCGTAGTACGGGCGGTCGGCTCGGGGGAAGGCCGTGATCGCCCGCCGAGCGTGATCTGCCACGTAACGCACGTCGGTCGGGAAGAACGACTGGTACCGCTCGTGCGAACGGGCGGCGACGTTCGCCCACCACAGGAAGGTCTGCGGCACGTCGGTGCGGTTCACGAGGCGGGCCTCGAGCTCGATGAGGGCCGAGTCGCCGCGCAACCGGATCCCGTGGGTGCCGCGCATCCGCTGCATCGGGTCGAGGTCGCTGTGCCAGACGACGACCTCCTCGTCGCCCGATCGCTCGACGTGCGTCTCGACCGGGAGGAACGTGGCGGGCCGGTGGTGCTGGGGCCAGTTGAATTCCACGCCTCCGGAGACCCACGGACCTGCGAGGCCGACGAGCGCCGGCTTGATGACGTTGTTGCGGTAGAAGAAGTCGTAGTCGCGGGTCTTGTCGTAGCCGATGTGGATGCGCCCACCGAGTTCGGGCAGCAGCACGAGCCGGAGCCAGCGGTTCTCGAGGTGGATGGCGCGCCATCGACGCGGGGACCGCGTGGTGGCGATGCGGTCGACGAAGGGGATCGGGTAGACCCTGCCGCTCGAGCCCTGGTACACCCTGCGATCGAGGAAGAGCGGGTACCGGTCGGGCTCGGCCGGCTCGTACGTGTCGATGAGGAGGGGGGCCTCCCAGCAGGCCACGCCGCCTGCGTCGAGGCGCGCGCGTTCACGCGGAGGGGCCTCGGGGAGTTCGATTCGGGGGTGCTCGGTGCTCACCCCGTCAACGGTAGGCGGGCGACGTCCACCGGCCAATGACGGATCGTCCAGCGGGCATGGACGAATCCACGGCGTGGCACGATGAGGTCATGGAGCGAAGAGAAGGGTTCGAGAACCAGCGGCTCTGCGTCGTGCCGCGACCGCTCGTGGCGGAGGCCCTCGGCAGGCCGGTGACGCGTCGGCTCGTCGTCACCGACGCCGGGTACTTCCCGTACGCCGAGGGCCATCTCCGCGTCCGTCCCGCGGGGGCGCCCGAGGCGATCGTGATCCTCTGCGTGGCGGGCTCCGGCTGGGTGGAGCTCGCCGGCGAACGGGTGCGCGTGAGCTCCTCGACGGTCGCGCTCATCCCGCCGCACACGCCGCACTCCTATGGGGCCGACCAGGCATCGCCATGGACGATCTGGTGGTGCCATCTGCGGGGCAGCGATCTCGGGGACCTGTGGGAGGTCGCCGAGGCGAGCACGGCGCGGCCGGTCATCTCGCTGCGCGCCGCCGATCGGGCCACGGCGCTCCTCGACGAGATCGTCACGTCCCTCGAACGCGACCAGTCCCCGGCGCGCCTGCTGGCCACGGCGGGCGTGGCATGGCGGCTCATGACCCAGCTGGCCGTCGACCGCCGACTGCCCGAGCAGGGCGAACCCCTCGAACGCGCGATGCGCTACCTCGAGGAGCGCGTGGACGGCGGCATCCGGGTCTCGGAGCTCGCCCGGCTCGTCGGCGTCTCGACCTCGCACCTGGGCGCGCTCTTCCGCGATGCCACCGGCGGCGGGGTGCTCGCGTACCACACGGCACTCAAGATGGCGCGGGCGCGCAGGCTCCTCGACACCACCGAGCTGCAGGTCGGGGAGATCGGGCGGGAGATCGGCTACGGCGATCCCTTCTACTTCTCGCGCCAGTTCAGCCGCGTGCACGGCGTCAGCCCCAGCGACTACCGGATGCAGCGGAAGGGCTGAGCCGCCGCGCCGTCGTCCGACCGAACGCCGCGCGCTCGGGGTGCGGCACGTTCGGGGGTGGCCGACATCATTGACCGCGCGCGCAGCCATGGATACGTTCGCAGGGTGCGTGCTGCGGCTGATGCCATGATCCTGCTCGGTACGGCGACCGGCGGGCCCGCGGCATGATCACCGTCGAAGGACTCCGCGGCATCCCGATCTTCGCTCCGCTGCCGCGGGAGACGCTCGAGGTCCTGGCCGGCGCCGTCGAGGACATCCGGCTCGTGGCCGGCGAGTACTTCGCCCACGAGGGAGACGAACGGGCGCTCTTCGTCGTCGTCGAGGGCGGTGCCGAGATCACCAAGGTGGTCAACGGGGACGAGCGCGTGATCGGCGTCAGGGGCCCCGGGCAGTTCTTCGGTGAGGTCCCGATGACCCTCAGCACGCCGTTCCCGGCGAGCGGGCGCGCCTCCGAAGCGTCGCGCATCATCAAGCTCGACGTGACCGCGTTCTACACGGTCGCGGCGATGGCCCCCTCCATCCCGGCGCGGGTGGCGGCCCTCGCACGTCGCCACCTGGATTCGCTCCAGGTCATCGCGGCCGAGCAGCCCGAGACCGGGCTGCGTCTCATCGGACCGCGGCTCGACGCGAGGACCCATCGGGTGGCGACGTTCCTGACACGCAACCAGGTGCCCTTCGAGCGCGTGACCCTCGAGGCGGACGCGCGCGGGGGCGAGTACCCGGCGCTGGAGCTGACCGACGGCACGCGGCTCGTCCTGCCGACGATGCAGGAGGTCGCCGTCGCAGCGGGACTCGATGTCGAACCCGCTCGAGACGAGTACGACGTCGTCATCCTCGGCGCCGGTCCTGCCGGTCTCACCGCCGCCGTGAACGGTGCGGCCGAGGGCCTGCG
>JAPSJU010000251.1 GCA_031178025.1 Agromyces sp.
AGCGCAGCGAGCGAGGCGAAGATGACGATCGTCACGATGATCGAGAGCACGATGCCCACGTAGCCGATGATCAGGCCGGCGATCGCCATGCCGCGGCCCTGCTCGCCCGTCTTCTTGATCTGCCCGAGCGAGATGTGCCCGCAGATGATGCCGACCAGGAAGCCGATGCCCGAGACGAGGCCGGCGAGGGACGCCACGAGCGAGACGACCGCGAGCGTGTTGTTCTTCGCGGCGGTCGGCTGGCCGTACGCGGGGGCCGCACCAGCGGCGCCGTAGGCGGGCGCCGGCTGCGAGGCCGGCTGGTCGGGAAGGTTCGGATCGGTCACGGTCGGTGTTCCCCTCGGTCCTGTGAATACGGTGCCGCCTCGCGGCGGCAGTCGCGGCGCACGCGCGCCGTGGCATCCGCTTACGCTGCACACACTATCGCGGCGGGCCTGCCGAGCGCAGCCTCGCGCGCCGCGCCCTCAGACCTGGATCTCGGTGACGGGAAGGGTGGAATCCGCGCCGAAACCGAGGGCCGACGGAGCATGGCCGGCCATCACGAGCTGTGCGCCGAGTGCAGCGATCATCGCCCCGTTGTCGGTGCAGAGCGAGAGCGGGGGGATGCGCAGGGCGACGCCCGCGGCATCCGCTCGCTCTTCGGCCACCTGGCGGAGCCTGGCGTTGGCGACGACGCCGCCGCCGAGCAGGAGCCGGGGCACCCCGAGTTCGGCGCACGCCCCGATCGCCTTGCCGACGAGCACATCGACGACCGCCTCGCGGAAGCTCGCGGCGACGTCGGCGAGCGGCACGGGCTCCCCCGCCGCCTCGCGCTGCTCGACCCAGCGGGCCACCGCGGTCTTCAGGCCGGAGAAGCTGAAGTCGTAGCGGTGTGCGAGGAGGTCCTTCGGCTGGGTGAGCCCACGGGGGAAGCGGATGGCCGCAGGGTCCCCGCCGACCGCGGCGCGATCGACCTCCGGTCCGCCGGGGTACGGCAGCCCGAGGAGCCGGGCGACCTTGTCGAACGCCTCCCCCGCCGCGTCGTCGATCGTCTCGCCGAGCAGCTCGACGTCCGACACGAGGTCGCGCACGAGCAGCAGCGAGGTGTGCCCGCCCGACACGAGCAGGGCGACGGTGGGCGTCTCGAGCGGACGCTCGTCGTCGAGGAGGTCGGCGCCCACGTGCCCCACGAGGTGGTTCACGGCATAGATCGGGCGGTCGATCGAGAGGGCGAGCGCCTTCGCGGCGCCGACGCCGACCATGAGGGCACCCGCGAGGCCCGGTCCGCTCGTGACCGCCACCGCGTCGAGGTCGTCGAGCTCGACGCGAGCCTCGGCGAGTGCGGCGGTGATCGCCGGCCCGAGGGCCTCGAGGTGCGCACGTGCCGCCACCTCGGGCACGACGCCGCCGTAGCGGGCGTGCTCGTCCATCGACGACGCGATCACGTTGGCGAGCAGCTCGGTGCCCCGTACGATGCCGACGCCGGTCTCGTCGCATGAGGTCTCGATGCCGAGCACGAGCGGCGCGTCGCGGTTCACGCGGGCCGCCGATCGCCGTCGAAGTCAGCGGCATCCGACCCGTCACCGGCAGGCCGGGTCACCGCACCCGGCACCTCCAGCCGCATGTGGACGGCGTCGACGCCGTTCCGGTAGTAGCGGGGCCGCACGCCGATCTCCTCGAAGCCGAGCGAGCGGTAGAGGTTGCGCGCGATCGGATTGTCGGCGCGCACCTCGAGGAAGAGGTACCGGATGCCGCGACGGCGCGACTCGGTGATGAGGGCGTGCATGAGGCCCCGCCCGAGGCCCATGCCGCGCGCGGCGGGCGTGACGGCGATCGTCTGGATGTCGCCCTGCTCGCCGCCTCTCGGAGCGAGCAGCCCGGCGTACCCCAGGAGCCCCGGATCGAGCGCGTCGCCGTCGACGCCGTGCTCGATGCCATCCGCCTCCCCGCTGCGCGCCGCCTCGGCCTCGTCGTCGACGGCGACCAGGTAGTAGCCGTGCTCGCCCTCGATCTCGCGGCGCATCGCCTCCTCGGGCCAGGCGTCGTCGGTGAAGGTGGCGCGCTCGAGCCGCATGATGCGGCCGAGATCGCCGACCCTGGCGCGCCGCATGAACACGCTCACTGCAGCACCCGCTTCCCCGCGGACGGCGTGACATCGGGGGCGCGGAGGTAGAGGGGCGCCTGGCCGGCGAGCGGCAGCCGGCCCGCCGAGAACGCGAGCTCGGCGAGCATCCCGATCGCTCGGGCGGGGACGATCGTCGCATCGAGGCGCGCACCCGTGGTGGCGGGGACGTCGTCGCGCGGCGCGAGCTGCGGGCCGCCGGTGCGCCTCGGCAGCAGTTCGTCGTCGAGCCCGTCGTAGCCGGACACGGCGAACTCGCGGCGACGGGCATCGGTCACCACCTGCAGGGGACCCGAGCCGCCGTCGCGGTACCAGGCCCACGCGATGGCATCGTGGCTCACGACCGGCACGAAGGGGCGACGGATGCCGAGCGCGAACGTCCGGGCGGCGGCGATGCCGACCCGCAGCCCGGTGAACGGCCCGGGGCCCATGCCGCCGGCGACCCCGGAGAGTCCGGACGGGCGCACGCCGGCGTCGGCGAGCGCATCGCGGATGAAGTCGCCGATGACCTCGGCATGCCGCATGGTGTCGTCGGTGCCGGTCTCGGCGAGACAGCGGAGGTCGCCGCTCCCGCGGTCGCGATCGACGACGGCGACACTCGTGCCCGTCGAGGTGTCGATCGCGAGGAGCATGCGATCCAGCCTACCGGCCGGTCGCGAACCGGCTTCCGGCCCAGCGGGGCCCGACGCCGGTGACCGTGATGCGGCGCGGCTCGTCGCCGCCGAGCGACTCGGCATCGGCGGCATCCGTCCCCGGTGCCGCAACGGTTCCCTCGGGGCGTTCGATGACGACCTCGAGCCGGGAGTCGGCCGCGTCCTCGACGAGGCCCGCACCCCATTCGACGACGACGACGGAGTGCGCGAAGTCGAGGTCGAGATCCTCGACGAGCGTCGCGTCGCCGAGCCGGTAGGCGTCCACGTGCACGAGCGGCGGGCCCCCGGCGAGGCTCGGGTGCGTGCGAGCGAGGACGAACGTGGGACTCTGCACGGGGCCCCGTACGCCGAGCCCGGCACCGATGCCCCGCGTGAGCGTCGTCTTCCCGGCGCCGAGCGGGCCCGTGAGCAGCACGAGGTCGCCGGCGCGGAGCTCTCGCGCCAGTTCACGGCCGAAGGCCTCCATCGCCGCGGCATCCGGCACCTCGATGCGCATCAGGCCGATCCCAGGTACGTGCGCGGCACGCGCGGGCCGGTCCGGGTGACGATCTCGTAGCCGATCGTGTCGGCGGCGTCTCCCCAGTCGTCGGCGGACGGCGCCCCCGTCGCCGGGTCGCCGAAGAGCACGACCTCGTCGCCGACCTGCACCGCGTCGTCGCCCACGTCGACGACGAACTGGTCCATGGCGATGCGGCCGATGACGGGGCGCCTCGCGCCCGCGAGCCACACCTCGGCCCGTCCGGATGCCTGCCGTGGCACGCCGTCGGCGTAGCCGAGCGGAACGAGCGCAAGGGTCGTGGCTCGTTGAGCGCGCCAGACGTAGCCGTAGGACACGCCCGTGCCGGCCTCGACGCGTCGGACGGCGGCCACCCGGCCGCGAAGGGTCATCGCCGGTCGAAGGCCGAGATCGGCCGCCGTCGTGCC
>JAPSJU010000024.1 GCA_031178025.1 Agromyces sp.
CCGGCGAGGCGGTCGACCGCACGACGCCGCCGGGCACCGGCCGCACGTAGCGGCGGTTCGCCGCGACGAACCCGGCGATCATCTCGTCGGCGAACGCCTCGGGACGGTTGTAGAGGCGCGTCATCGCGGCACCTCGACCGCGTCACGGCGGCCCGCCCGGGCTGCGACTTCGGAACGGTGGGATGCGGCGCGGCCGGCGGGTCGCGCGATCGGGGTCGGGTTGCGGCGAGTGGTGTCCACGCTGACTCCTCGTCTCCTGCTCATGGGCCCGCGATGGCCCGTCGTCCGTGCCGATCCATAGTGTCAAACCGGTTGACCAATTGCAAGTCGATCCGTCCGGGCCGTCGACCGGTTGTAGGTTGAGAGCATGCCCGCGTTCCGCAACGACAGCTCGGCCGAGATCGCGGCGGCGCTCGGTGCGCTCCCCTCCGGCTCGGCCGTCTCGGTCGTCGCGACGCGGCTGCTCGACCTCTTCACGAGCGGGTCGATCTCACCGGGTACCCGGCTCCCGCCCGAACGCCAGCTCGCGGCGAGCCTCGAGGTGGGCAGGTCCGCCGTGCGCGAAGCCCTCGCCGCGCTCGAGATCCTCGGCATCGTCGACGTGCGCCCGGGCTCGGGCACCTACCTGCGCGGCACGGCGAGCGAGCTCCTGCCGCAGAGCCTCAGCTGGGGCATGCTCATCGGCGAGCGCAGCACGACCGAACTGCTCGAACTGCGATCAGGACTCGAGATCTACGTCGCCCGCCTGGCCGCGGGTCGGCTGACCGACGCGCAGCTCGCCTCGCTCCGGCGGCACCTGGACCGCATGCGCGACTCGATCGACGACCTCCGATCCTTCGTGAAGGCCGACCTCGCGTTCCACCTCGAACTCGCCGAGAGCGCCGACAACTCGGTGCTGCTCGACCTGCTGCAGATCGTGCGCTCACTGCTGCGGGTGTGGGTGGATCGCGCCGTGCAGGACGAGGGCCACGCCCGCATCGCACTCGAGGAGCACGAGGCCGTCTACCGCGCGCTCGCCGCCCACGACGCCGACGCGGCGGCGTCCGCCATGGCCGCGCACATGTCGACGGCCTCGGCGCGGCTCTCGCGGTTCGCCGCCGCCGAGCAGGGCGACGGCGCGCACGCCGGCTGACCTCATCGCCGGCGTCGCACAGGTCAGAAGGTTCCCTTGATCACGATCTTGCAGTAGAACCATCCGCACTCGAGACAGATCTTCACCCGTCGGCCGATTCGGATGCATCCGATGGTGAGGCCGAGCGCGTCGGGATTGCCGGGCCGCACGAGCGAGACCAGCGGCGCATCCTCGAGATCGTCATCGGTGAGGCGCGCGCCGCCGTCCCACGTGATGTCGAGGCCATCGAGCGATGCGGGCAGGGAGAGGTTCCGCTCCTTCACGAGCGGAAGCAGGTCTGCACCCTGTTTCGGTCGGCTCTGGATCGCCGCAGGCAGGAGCGCGAACAGGAACACCTCCAGTTCACGGACCTCGGTGAGCGACCCGATCAGTCGAGCATCGTCATCGTTCTTCGGCATGGAGTCCTCCAACCCTCGTCGCTCGTGAGGGCGGGCAGGCGAGACCTCATCGACCGCGGGGAGCGCCGGAGGTCGGCGCGGACGTCCCGCAGTTCTCGACGAGCGCCCAACATGAGTACTGCTCAGTTTCCTCGCGCACCGGTGCAGTGTCAACGGCACGTCGGTGAGCGCTGCCCGGGCACCGACCGGGTCGCGCCGTCGCTCAGCCGCCGTCCGCCGCCAGGTGCGCCGTGTACTCCTCGCGCCAGCGATGCGCCGCGACGAAGCCCAGGCGTTCGCGCGCCCTGTCGACCGAGATGAGCGTCTCGAATTCGCCGAGTCCCTCGCGCACGGGCACACCCGGGAAGTGGCGCGCGCAGAGCTCGGCGGTCGGGATCGCGCTTCCCGTGTCGGGCGCGGCGACGTCGTAGACCTCGAAGCCCGGCTCGGCGTGCTCGAGGGCGAGGGCGATCGCGGTCGCCCCGTCGCGCGCGTCGACGTAGCTGAACAGCAGATCGCGCCGGTACGCCGGGTCGGAGGCCCGCGCGAAGGTCCCGTACTCGCCGGGGCCCACGACGTTGGTGAAGCGCAGGGCGGTGATGCTGAGCCCGGGCGCCCATCGCACGAGCTGGGACCACATCGCCTCTTCTGCGACCTTGCCGAGGCCGTAGGTGTTGTTCGCCTCGACGGTCGACTCGTCGACGGGAAGCGCGACGGGCGCGACGTCGAACGGGAAGCCCATGGCCGTGATGCTCGAGGCCGTGACGATCGTGCGGATGCCCGCGCGCATGGCGGCGTGCACCACGTTGAAGCTCACGACGACGTTGTTCTGGAAGGTCGCCGCGTCGGGCACGAGCCCGTTCACGGGGATCGCCGCGAGATGCACGACGGCGTCGAGGCCGGCATGCCGGGCGGTGACGCCGAGGAGGCTGTCGAGTGTCTGCCCGTAGTCGGCCAGGTCGACCCGGGTGAACCCCGGGCCGGGCGCTCCGGTGAGGTCGAGGCCGATGACCTCGTGCCCGTCGGCGCGGAGTCGGTCGACGGCGGCGCGCCCGAGCTTGCCCGAGCTGCCGGTGACGGCGATGCGCATGTGTCTCGCTTTCCTGTCGGTCGTCATGGCCTCGTGCGCTCCTCGAGCAGCTCGAGGATGTGGCGGTACTCCTCGCCGGTGGCGCGCGACATCCCGATCTCGCACGTGCGGTTGCAGGACGCGTGCGCGTCGAAGCCGCCGGCGGCGACCTCGGCCGCCTCGGCCTGCGTGGCCGACGCGGTGAGCTCCGGATGCAGCATCCCGCGGTCGCCCGCGAAGCCGCAGCATCCCCACGCGTCGGGGACGACCGCGTGCGCCGAGACGGCATCGGCGAGCGCGCGCAGGCTCGCGTTCGAGCCGAGCCGGGTCGACGAGCACGTCGGATGCAGCGCGAGCGAGCCGAGGCGCTCGCGCACCTCCAGGCGCGGCAGCAGCTCGGTCGCCGCGAAGTCGACGGAGTCGACGAGGCGCAGGCGCACCGGATGGCCGTCGACCTCGGGCACCTGTTCGAGCGCATGCACGAGCCCCTCGGTGCAGGAGGAGTTGTCGCTCACGACCGGGAGGCGTCCGCCGTCGGATGCCGCGACGAGTGCGCGGACCGTGCGCTCGGCCATCGCGGCGTACCCGCCGGCGAGGCCCTTCGACTTCCACGGGGTCCCGCAGCAGAGGCCGTCGAGCCTGCTCGGCGAGACGAGGCCGACGCCCGCCCGCTCGCAGAGCCGCCGGAACGCCTCGGCCGCGCCGAGGCCTCCGTCCGCCGGCCCGAACATCGACCCCACGCAGGCGGCGAAGAAGACCGCGGACGGCGCGGCGGTCGGCGAGTCCCGGTGGCCGCCGGATGCCTCCTGACGACGTGCGTCGCCCGGCTCGCGCGCCGGTCCACCGCCCGGCAGGTCCGGCGTCCAGCGCGGAACGAGCTCGGTGCCGAGCACGACCCGCGCGGCATCCGTCGCCCCGGTCACGAGCGGAGCGGGCAGTGCGTGCGCGACGCTGAGCGCTGTCGCGGCGCCGCGGCTGATCGTCCTCCACCCGGCGGCTGCGGCGCGGCCGCCCACGCGCACGGGCGCCGCCACGTCGGCGGCGCGCAGGCGCCGCACCAGGTCGCCCGTGTTGATGCGCACGGGGCACGCCGTCTGGCACATGCCGTCGACCGCGCACGTCTGCACGGAGTCGTACCGCTCCCCCGCCGCGAGCTCGGCGTCGAGGTCGCCGTCGCCGGCGTCCTGCGCCGAGGCGCGGGCACGGCGCAGCGCGATGCGCTGCCGGGGCGTGAGCGTCAGGTCGCGGCTCGGACAGACCGGCTCGCAGTAGCCGCACTCGACGCAGCGATCGACCTCGGGCTCGACCTCGGGCGAGAGCTTCAGGTGGCCGAGGTGCGCCTCGGGGTCGTCGCTGAGCAGCACGCCCGGATTCAGGATGCCCGCGGGGTCGCAGAGGCGCTTGATCTCGCGCATCATCGCCGTGAGCCGCGCACCGAACTGACGCTCGACGAAGGGCGCCATGATGCGTCCCGTGCCGTGCTCGGCCTTCAGCGTGCCGCCCGCAGCGAGCACGAGCTCGACGAGGTCGAGGGTGAACGCACGCTGGCGCTCGACGGCGCCGGGCAGGGTGAAGTCCTCGGTGATGAGGAAGTGGATGTTGCCGTCCTTGGCGTGGCCGAAGATGACGGCGTCCCGATAGCCGTGTGCGGCGAACAGCGCCTGCAGCTCACGGCACGTCCCGGCGAGGCGCTCGACCGGCACCGCGATGTCCTCGAGGAGGGCTGTCGTTCCCGACGGACGGGCTCCCGCGATGGCGGCGTAGAGGCCCTTCCGCACGTGCCACAGCCGAGCGCGCTCGACCGGATCCCGCGTGGGTTCCGGGCTCGCGACGCCCGCGGCGGCCAGCGCGAGCCGCGTCGACTCCATCATCGATGCGAGCGCCGTGTCATCCGCCGCCTGGACCTCGATGAGGAGGGCGGCGTGCGACGTGATCTCGAGTCCGTCGACGATCCCCATGGCTGCCGGATCGCCCTGCACCACGCGCAGCGACGCGGCATCCATGAGTTCGATGGTCGCCGCGCCCGTCGCGACCAGCACCGGCAGGATGCGGGTGGCCGCCTCGAGGTCGTCGAACACCACGAGCGACGTGGCGACCGCGGGCGCGATGGGAATGGTCTCGAACTCGACCTCCGCGACGAAGCCGAGCGTCCCCTCGCTGCCGACCATGAGATGCACGAGCATCTCGGCCGCCGTCTCGAAGTCGAGCAGGGAGTTCAGCCCGTAGCCCATCGTGTTCTTCCCGCGGTACTGCCGCTCCACCTCGGCGACGAGTGCAGGATCGGCGAGCAGCTCGGCGCGCAGCCGGATGAGGCCGGCATGCAGCTCCGGTTCGGCCGCGGCGAGGCGCGCGTCGGCGTCGGGCAGCGCCGAGTCGACGACGGTGCCGCTCGGCAGCACGACGCGCATCGACCGGATCGTGCGGTAGGAGTTGTGCACCGTACCGCACGCCATGCCGCTCGAGTTGTTCGCGACGACCCCGCCGACCGTCGCCGCCACCTCGCTCGCGGGATCGGGACCGAGCTTGCGCGCGTGCCGTCGCAGGCGGGCGTTCACCTGGGCGATGGTCGCACCAGGCTCGACGTGCACGCGGGCACCTCCCTCCTCCACCCGGATGCCCCGGAACGCCTCGCGGGTGTCGAGGAGGAGGTCGGGCGCGGAGGCCTGGCCCGAGAGGCTCGTGCCGCCGGAACGGAGGGTGATGCCGCGGCGGTGCTCGCGGGCGAATCGGAACGCGCTCGCCACCTGATCGGCCGAACGTGCGGTCATGACGGCGTTCGGGGTGAGGAGGAAGTGGCTCGCGTCGACGGCCGCGACGACGCGGTCGAACCGCTCGACGCTCACGTCGGCGGACTCTGCGCCGGTCGCGACCGCGAGCGCGGCCCCGAGGGCGCGATCGCCGACGCCGACCGAGGAACGGTGCGCGGTACCCGGTCCGTTCGACGTGGCAATGGCCGTCACGATGCTTCCTCGCACTCTCGATGCATATTCTTGCGTCGTCGAATGATGATACCCTGAAGGTACGAGCTGCCGAGCATCCCCGCCGCCGGAAGTCGGGTGCGGTAGCGTTCCGGCAGCGCCAACAACGAAGTGATCGGAGCCCGCGCGTGCAGCCAGCCAACCGGTACACGCCGCCCGTTGACGGCCAGGTGCGACTGCTCACCAAGGTGGCCCGCATGTACCACGAACGCGGCATCCGGCAGGCCGACATCGCGACGGCGCTGAACATCTCGCAGGCCAAGGTCTCGCGCCTGCTCAAGCGCGCCGTCGAGGTCGGGATCGTGCGCACGACCGTCATGGTCGCGCCCGGCGTGCACACGGCGCTCGAGGACGAGCTGCAGGCCCGCTTCGGCCTCCTCGACGCCGTCGTCGTCGACGTCGCGCAGGACGACGACGAGTCCGCCGTGTTCTCGGCGATCGGCGCCGCGGCGGCGAGCTACCTCGAAGCCACGCTGTCGGGCAACGATCGCATCGGCATCTCGTCGTGGAGCCAGACGCTGCTCGCGATGGTCGATCGCATGCGCCCCTTCGCGACGCGGGGCGCCATCGAGGTCGTGCAGCTCCTCGGGGGCATCGGCGTGCCCGACGTGCAGTTCCAGGCGCAGCGCCTGGCCGGCGACCTCGCGCGCGTGCTCGGCGCCGAAGCCGTGTACGTGCAGGCGCCGGGCGTCGTGGCCGAACGGAACATCCGCGACGGCCTGCTGCGCGACGCCGCCCTCACCGAGGTCACCCGTCGCTGGCGCGAGCTCACCATGGCGATCGTCGGCATCGGCAGCATCGAGCCGAGCGACCTGCTCGCCGTCTCGGGCAATGCGTTCCCCGCCGACGACCGCCGGCGGCTGCTCGCCGCGGGCGCGGTCGGGGACATCTGCCATCACGTCTTCACCGTCGACGGCGACGATGTCACGGGCGAGCTCGGCGAGCGCACGGTCGCGATCCCCGTCGACGACTTCCGCGCGATCCCGCGCCGTATCGGCATCGCCGGCGGCCCGCGCAAGCACGAGCCGATCCTCGGCGCCCTGGCCGGCGGCTGGGTCAACGTGCTCGTGACCGACCTGCGCACCGCCGAGGCGCTCGCGGATGCCGCAGGCGGCGGCGAGCGCGACGAGCACGCGACTACGCCAGGAGCGACCGCAGGCGCGTGACGCCCGACTCGAGGCTCGTGAGCACGGGCACGTCGACGTCGACGGCGCCTGCCGCGCTCGCCATCGACGCCTGCGCCAGCACGACCACGTCGGCGTCGGATGCCGCCTGCGCGATGGCCGCGGCCACGAGCCGGTCGTGGGTGGCGCGATCGCCGGAGGCGACCGCCGCGAAGGCGCCGTCGACCACGACGCTCGTGATCGACGGCGTGCGACCCGCGAGCCGGGCGCGCTCCTCGATCAGTCGCGTGGTGGGGCCCGATGTGGTCGCCAGGGTCGCGAGCACGGCGATCCGCTCGCCGGTCGCGACGGCCTCGTCGGCCATGGCCTCGTCGATGCGGAGGATCGGCACGCCGACCTGCTCCGCCGTGGTGGCGGCGAGCTCCGAGATCGACGAGCAGGTGAGCAGGATCGCCTCGGCGCCGGCCTCGACCGCCGCCCGAGCGAGCTCCACGATGCGGCCGGGCACCGTCGGCGCGAGCTCTGGATCGCCGAGGTCGGCGACGATCCTGTCGTCGAGGTAGTTGATCGCCGTGACGTCGGGAAGCTCCCGCGTCACGAACTCACCGGCCATGGGAATGACCACCGCGCCGGTGTGCAGCAGCGCGACCCGCGTGCCCTGGGGCATCCGTCTCCTCCTTCTCGGCCCGCTTCGGGCCATCGTCGCGCTGACCCGGGGTCAGCCCTTGACCGAGCCGGCGGCCATGCCGGCCATGATCTTCTTGTTGAGCACCATGAACACGATGAGCAGCACGACGATGTTGATGCTGACCGCCGCGAAGAGCGGCCCGTACTGGGTCGAACCGTACTCGTCGCTGAGGCTCAGCAGGCCGACCTGGATCGTCGCCAGCTCGGGTCTGGTCGTGAACGTCAGCGCGATCAGCAGGTCGTTCCAGACGCTGAAGAACTGCACGAGGCCGATCGTGAGGATCGCGTTCTTCATCATCGGCACGCCGATCACGAAGAACGATCGCAACGGCCCCGAGCCGTCGACCGTGGCGGCCTCGAAGATCTCGCGGGGCACCGACCGGAAGTAGGTGGCCATGAGGAACGTCGTGAGCGGAAGCCCCATCACGGTGTACGTGACGATGAGCGGGAGCAGGGTGTCGGTGATGCCCATGCGGAAGTACACGATGAACAGCGGCACGAGGATCATCTGCCCTGGCACCATGATGCCGGCGAGGATGTAGAGCAGCACCCCGTGACGGCCCTTCCAGATCATCACCTCGAGCGCGTAGCCCGCCGCGACGCCGATCATCACGATGAGGATGACCGAGGGGATCGTGACGAGGACGCTGTTGAGGTAGTTCTGTCCGACGTTGCCGTTCGTGAGTGCGGTGAGGTAGTTGTCGAACTGCCAGGTCTCGGGCAGCGAGAGCGCCGGACTGGAGAGGAACTCCGACTGCGTCTTGAACGAGCCGAGGATCATCCACACCTGCGGGTAGAGCACGACGACGAGCAGGAGCGTGACGATGATCCACACGGGGATGCGCCGGAGGACGCGGCGGAAGGTGCGGCCGGCCTGGGAGGGACGGGCGGGCAGCTCGGGCGCCAACCGGCTCGGTGTCGCCGTCGTGCGGGGGGCGGTGTCGATCGCCATGGTCAGTCCTCCACCTTCCGCCGCGAGGAGCGGAAGATCGCGAGCGTGAACAGCAGGCACAGCACGGTCAGCACGAGCGCGATGGTCGAGCCGTAGCCGTACTCGGCGTATTCGAACGCGGTGCGGTACATGTACAGGGTGAGCGGTGCCGTCGAGGTGCCGGGTCCGCCGCCGTTCAGGGCGAGGAGGCTGTCGAAGACCTTGAGGGTCGCATTCAGGCTGAAGATGATGGACGACAGCAGGATGGGCAGCGACAGCGGTACGACGATGTGCCGCACGAGCTTGAGGCCGTTGGCGCCGTCGAGCCGGGCCGACTCGATGACCTCCTCGGGGATGTCGAGGAGGCCCGCGTAGAGCAGGATCGCGTAGAAGCCCATCGAGCTCCAGAGCGTCATCACGATCGCGGTGAGCATCGTGCCGTAGGTCGAGGCGAGCACCTCGACGCTCTCCCCGCCGAAGAAGTTGATGAGGTCGTTGACGGGTCCCTGGTTGTCGCCGACGGCGACGAAGCTCCGGAAGAGGAGCGCCACGGCGACCGTCGGGAGGATCGCAGGGAAGAAGACGATCGTGCGCACGAGGGCCGAGCCCTTGCGGAGCACGAAGACGTACAGCAGGGCGAGTCCGTACCCGAGCGCCACCTGTCCGATGGTCGCCGCGATGGCGAAGCCGACGCTGACCCAGACCGACTGCAGCGCCGCGTCGTCGGTGAAGAAGGTCGCGAAGTTCTCGACGCCGACCCATTCGAATCCCCGCAGGGTGTTGCCCTCGAAGAAGGAGAGCCCGAACGACCAGAGGACCGGGGCGACCTTGAGCAGCGTGTACAGCAGCAGTGCCGGGCCCAGCAGGATGAAGATCGTCCGTCGATCTCCGAACACCGAGTTCATGCGTCAGTCCTTCCTGGGTGGAGCCGGCGGGCGCGCTCGTGCGCGTCCAGCCGGCCGTGCGGTGACCCGGCCTCCCGAGCGTACGTCAGGAGGCCGGGCAACCGGTTACCCGTTGGCGTCGATGCTCTCCTGGAGGTCGGCCATGTAGTCCTCGGCCGTCATCTGGCCGGTGGTGAGCAGGGTCACGTTCGTCGACGCGAGCGAGTTGCTCTTCGGGTCGAAGAGCGCCTCGAACCAGAGCACCGTCTCGTCGATCCCGGCGATCTTCTCCTGGATCTCCGCGGTGTTCGGCGAGATGTCGGTGACCTCCTCCTTCACCTCGAAGCCCGAGATGACCCCGGCCTCCTGCAGTGCGAGCGAACCGTAGTTCTCGGCGATGCACGAGACCCAGTCGGCGACCTTCGGGCCGTACTGCTTGGTCGAGATGATCATCGGCGCGCCGGCGTTCGCGGGGTACTGCTCGATCGATCCTTCGCCGCCCTCCACTTCGGGGAAGGGGAAGAAGCCGACGTTCTCAGCGCCGATCTCGTTGCGCTCGGGGTCGTTGATCGCGCCCAGCAGCCAGCTGCCGTCATACGTGATCGCGGCCTTGCCCGTCAGGAACTCGTTCGTCGAGGTGTCTCCGTCGCGCGTCGAGAAGCCCTCGCCGAAGTACCCCGTCGCAGCGAGGTCGGCGAGCGCCTGCGCGCCGGCCACGTAGCCCTCGTCGGTGAGCTTCGCGTCGCCGTCGCGGATGGCCGCCATGGCGTCGGGGCCGACGTTGCGGAAGATGTACATGCCGAGCAGGCGGGTCAGCGGGAAGCCGCTCGCGCCGGCAGTGGTCAGGGGCTGGATGCCGGCCTGGTCGAGCTGCTCAGCGACCGAGAGGAATTCCTCCCACGTGGTGGGCACCTCGATGCCCTGCTCCTCGAAGATCTGCGTGTTGTACCAGAAGCCCTCGATGTTGTACTGGTACGGCATCGAGACGACGCCGCCGTAGACGCTCTCCTCGGTCGACGCCGCGGCGGGGAGGATGTACTCCGCCGCCCCCGTCTCCATGAGGTCCTGCACGAGGTCGGCTGCGCCGAGGTCGCCGTCGGGGCGGATCAGGGCGGTGCCGGCGATCGTGTGCGCCGGCAGCGCGTCCTGGCTGGCCAGGAGGGTGACCTTCTGCACCGTGTCGGCCTGGGCCACCTTCTGGTGCTCGAGCGGGAGGGCCTCGTTCTCGGCCTTGCACGCATCCTCGGAGAGGGTGGTGAGCAGGTTCTCGAGGGTCGCGTTCTCGTTCGCCGTCATCACGGTGAACGTCTCGGGATCAGTGCCTGCGGCGGCACCGCCCGCGTTGTCGGGCGATCCTCCGGCGCATGCGGCGAGGGGGGTGATCGCGACCAGGGTGAGCGCTGTCGCGAGCATCACGCGACGGCTACGGGGTGTTCTCATGGCGTCCTCCTTGACGACTGCCGTGGGGATTGCAGTGAACCGATGGGTCCGGCGGTGCGTTCTCACTCAGCTATGAGTGATTATGCAGCGCTCGGCACGGGTCGAGCGTAGCACAGCTGCGCTCCATTTTGAATATTGATGCATGTTTGCGAGAATACTCATGCCGACGACGGCGCGCGGTTCGATCTATCCGCTGCCCTCGGTCGGCGACCGAAGGGAGAGACTCGAGCCATGACCATCACCACCACCGCCGGTCGGAACGCGGCGCTGTCGCCGCTCGGCGCGGCGAACCTGCGATGGAGCGGAGGGTTCTGGGGAGCGGAGCTCGAGCGCACTCGCGAGGTGACCGTTCCCTCGATCTGGCGCTCCCTCGCCGATCCGGCCACCAGCCCCGGCTGGCGCAACTTCCTCATCTCCGCCGGTCGTGATGAGGGCGAGCACGCAGGACCGCCCTTCCTCGACGGCGACCTCTACAAGTGGCTCGAGGCCGCGATCAGCCTGCTGGAGACGGCGCCCGACTCCGAGCTCGAGGGGATCGTCGACGAGGTGATCGCGCTCGTCAGCGCCATCCAGCGCGACGACGGCTACGTGCACACGCCGACGATCATCGCCGAGCGCAACCATGTCGCGGCCGATGCGCTCGCCGACCGCTTCAACTTCGAGACCTACAACCTCGGCCACCTCATCAGCGCAGGCGTGCGTCACCACCGCGTCACCGGCTCGACCGCCCTGCTCGACGTGGCGCGCAGGGCCGGCGCCTTCCTCGAGGGGCTCGCCGCGGACGATCCCGACGGCCTCGCCCGCAGCGCCATCTGCCCCTCGCACTACATGGGCGTCGTCGAGCTCTACCGCGCCACCGGCGACGAACGCTGGCTCCGGCTGTCCGAGGCCTTCGTCCGGGTGCGCGACGACTTCCGCGGGGGAGACGACAACCAGGACCGCATCCCGGTGCGCGAGCAGAAGGTCGTCGCCGGCCACGCCGTGCGCGCCAACTACCTCTACGCGGGGCTCGCCGACCTCGTCGCCGAGACGGGCGACGTCGAGCTGCGCGACGTGCTCAGCGGCCTGTGGCACGACGTCGTCGACACCAAGCTCTACCTGACGGGCGGCTGCGGCGCGCTCTACGACGGCGCGTCGCCCGACGGCCACCCGTGGCAGCGCGAGATCAGCCGGGTGCACCAGGCATACGGCCGCGCCTACCAGCTGCCGCACACCACCGCCCACAACGAGTCGTGCGCGAACATCGGCATGATCCTCTGGAGCGAGCGGATGCTCGCGCTGCACGGGGAGGCCGAGTACGCCGACGTCATCGAGCGGATCGCCTACAACGCCCTGCTCTCGAGCGTCAGCCTCGACGGACGCCGCTACTTCTACACGAATCCGCTGCGCCAGGTGCGCGAGCTGCCCTATCCCCTGCGGATGCCGGGCGAGACGGCCGAACGACCGGTGCCGGAGCCTCCCGCCTCGGACGAGCGCCTGCGCGCCGAGTACCTCAGCTGCTTCTGCTGCCCGCCGAACATCGCGCGCACGCTCGCGCGCTTCCACGAGCTGGCGATGTCGACCTCGGCCGACGCCCTCTGGGTGCACCTCTACAGCGACGCGGACGCCGACGTCGCGCTCGAGGACGGCCGCGGCATCCGCCTGCACCTCGAGACGGAGCAGCCGTGGGGCGAGCGCGTGACGATCACGGTGACGGATGCCGCGGGCGGCGGCGTGCCGCTTCGGCTCCGCGTCCCGGCGTGGGCTGACGGCGCGACGGTGTCGGTGAACGGCGGCGCCGTCGAGACCGCGCAACCCGGCACCTACGCCGCCGTCGAGCGGCAGTGGCAGGCGGGCGACACCGTCGAGCTCACGCTCCCCATGCGCGTGCGACTGCAGCGCGGGCATCGCCTGGCCGAGGAGCTCGCGAACCAGGTCGCCGTGACCCGAGGCGCCCTCGTCTACGCGCTCGAGAGCCACGAGCTGCCCGACGGCGTCCGGCTCGAGCAGGTGGCCCTGCGTCGCGACGCCGACCTCACGCCGGTCGAGTTCGAGCTCGAGGGCCGGCGGCTCGTCGCCCTCGAGGGCGAGGCCGTCGTGCTCCCGACCGAGGAGCACGAGGAGCTCTACGCCGAGGTGGAGGGCGGCGGCCTGCGCAGCATCCCCATCCGACTCATCCCCTATTTCGCCTGGGGCAATCGCGGACCGAGCGAGATGTCGGTCTGGCTCCCGCTGGTGTGGTGACGACATGACCGAGATCGCCACCGCATCCGCCGTCAGCGCGGCATCCGCCGTCTCGCCGCCGACCGAGCACGTCGTCGCGACGTACGAGTTCGAGACGTCCCTCCCCCTCGAGCACGCGGCCGAGGTGCTCGCCGGCGAGCAGTCGACCGGCACGTTCGTGCGCGTCGCCCGCGAGTCCGACGACGTGCGTGCGCGGTTCGCCGCGCAGGTGGAGTCGCTCGAGGAGCTGCCGCTCACCGGCGCGTCCCCGCTGCCCGGCACCGTCGGGGATCCGGCGAAGCGTCGCCGCGCGCGGCTCACGCTGCGCTTCCCGCTCTCGAACTTCGGCCCGTCGCTGCCGAACCTGCAGGCCGCCGTCGCCGGCAACCTGTTCGAGATCAAGGAGCTCGCCGCGATCAAGCTCGTCGACCTGGACCTGCCCGACGCCTTCGGCGAGCGGTACGCCGGCCCCGCGTTCGGCGTCGCGGGAACGCGCCGCCTGATCTCGCGGCCGACGGGCGCCATGATCGGCACCATCGTGAAGCCGAGCATCGGACTCTCCCCCGAGGAGCTCGCCGAGGTGGTCGGCGAGCTCGCGGCCGCCGGCATCGACTTCATCAAGGACGACGAGCTGCAGGGCAACGGTCCGTCGGCGCCGCTCGAAGCCCGGGTGAAGGCGGTCATGCCCGTGCTCGAACGGCACGCCGACCGCACGGGCGTGAAGCCGATGTACGCCTTCAACATCACCGACGACCTCGATCGGCTGGAGCACAACCACGACCTCGTCGTCGAAGCGGGCGGCACCTGCGTCATGGCGTGCATCAACCTCATCGGCCTCGCGGGCGTCGAGTTCCTCCGTCGGCGCTCCGCGGTGCCGATCCACGGTCACCGGGCGATGTTCGGTGCCATCAGCCGCTCCGAGCAGCTCGGCTTCTCGTTCCGCGCCTGGCAGAAGCTCGCGCGCCTCGCCGGGGTCGACCACCTGCACACGAACGGCATCAGCAACAAGTTCTACGAGAGCGACGCGCAGGTGCTCGACTCGATCGAGGCGGTGCGCGAGCCGCTGCTCGGCCAGGTGCCGACGGTCCCCGTGCTGTCGTCGGGCCAGTGGGCGGGACTCGCGCACGCGACCTATGCCGCGACCGGCACCACGGACCTGCTCGTGCTCGCCGGAGGCGGCATCCACGGACACCCCGGCGGCGCTGCAGAGGGCGTCGCGAGCATGCGCGAGGCGTGGGCGTCCGCCGAGCGAGGCGAGTCCGTCGAGCAGGCGCTCGCCGCCTCGTCCGCGATGCGCAGGGCCGTCGAGGTCTTCGGGCCGCCCCGTGCGTGACCTGAGGGTGGCCTTCTACGGCGACGACTTCACGGGAAGCGTCGACGTGCTGCTGCAGTTCAGCCGTGCCGGATGGCGCAGCCGCCTGCTGCTCGGCCTCCCCGACGCCGATACCCTGGCCCGGGCGGCGGCCGACGTCGACGTGCTGGGCATCGCGGGGATCGCGCGATCGCTGCCGACGGAGGAGCTCGAGGCCGAGGTGCGTCCGGCGCTCGAGGCGCTCGCGGGCCTGCACCCGGCCGTCGTGCAGTACAAGGCGTGCTCGACGGCGGACTCCTCACCCGCGGTCGGCAGCCTGGGACGCGTCATCGAGCTCGCACGCGAGGTGTTCGGCGAGGCGACGGTGCCGGTGCTCTTCGCCCAGCCCGACTTCGGCCGGTTCACGGCCTTCGGCCATCACTTCGCCGCCGAGGGCGGCACCGTCCACCGGCTCGACCGGCAGCCCACGATGTCGAACCACCCCGTGACGCCGATGCACGAGTCCGACCTCGCGGTGCACCTCGGGCATCAGACCGAGCTCCCGATCGGGCACGTGCCGCTCACGGCATACGTCTCCCCGGCAGCCGTCGCCGCACGCCTCCGCGAGGCATCCGAGGCCGCCCTCGTGCTCGACGCGGTGAGTGACGAGCACGTCCTGCTCGTCGCCGAGGCGATCATGGCGGATGCCGCGCCCGGCTCCACGCGCTTCGCGATGGGCTCGGGCGGGCTGAGCACGGGCCTCGGTCGTGCGCTGGCGCGACCTCGCGACCGGTCGGCTGCCCCGGCACCGCCGGTGGGTCCGGCCGGCCCGGTGCTCGCCGTGTCGGGCAGTCGGTCGCCGCAGACAGCGCGACAGGTGGAGCACGCCCGCGCGAGCGGGTGGACGGTGCTCGCCCTGCCGCTCGGCGAGGCGGATCCCGCCGGTGCGGTGCGCGATCAGGTGCTCGCCGAGCTCGCCGCCGGCCGCAGCGTCGTCGTGGCGACCGCCGACGCCGCAGCACCGGACCACGCCGTCGATCTCGTCGCGAGCATCGCCGTGCAGCTCGCCGCGGTCGTCGAGGCGG
>JAPSJU010000025.1 GCA_031178025.1 Agromyces sp.
GCCGTCACGGTCACCTGCAGGATCGCCGGGACCGAGTCGAGCAGCCGGCGCCAGCCCTCCGAGAACCTCCCGGTGAGCCCGCCGGCCGCCCTCACTTGCGGACGCCGAGCCGGGGCAGCCTCGGCACGTCGACCGCCGCGCCGGCGTCGGCCGGAACGATCTCGACCTGTGCGGCCGCGACCTCGGTGCCGTGACTCTCGACGATGAGGGTCAGGCTCGCCGGAACCTGTCGTTTGATCAGCGCGAGCGCGACCGGCCCGAGTTCGTGATGGATGGCGCTGGAGGTGATGTGTCCCACGTGCCGGCGCTCGGGCGCCTCGCCCCGCTCCGCCTCCGGGCGCACCTTCTCCCCCACGACCACGTCTCCCGGAGCCGGGAGCACCGTGTCGCTGCCGTCGAGGTGCAGGAGCACGAGCCGCCGGGGTGGACGCCCGAGGTTCAGCACCTTCGCGACCGTCTCCTGGCCCCGGTAGCATCCCTTGCCGAGGTCGACGGCACTCTGCAGCCAGTCGAGCTCATGCGGGATCGACTTCTCGTCGACCTCCGTGGCGAGCCGCGGACGCCACGCCGCGATGCGCAGCGCCTCGGAGGCGAGGGAGCCGGCCGCCGTCGCGCGCCCCTCGCGCACTGCTGCAGCCGCCTCGGCGAGCGCCGCCCTGCTCACGATGCGTTCCACGAAGTGCCATGACGAGGCCGGATGGCCATCGGCCGCGGCGTATCGATGGGCGCCGGGTGCGGGCGACGACGACCACGGGTCGAGCCAGTCGAGCGCGACGCCGTTGGGCGCCGCGGCGGGAGTGGCGGCATCGAGCGCCGCACCGGCCATCGCCCCGAGCACCCCGTACTCCGCCGAGCGGTCGGCCACCTCGACGCGGAGCATGAACCGCATGCGATCGAGCCACGTGGTGAGGGGCGCGGCGTCGGCGCCCTCGGTGATCATCCACGCGGTCGCGCCGTCGTCGACGAGGTGCACGACGTGTTCGATCCGGCCCGAGGCGTCGAGGAAGAGCGCTTCCGCGGCGACGCCGGGCGCGAGGCGATCGAGCGCCTGGCTCGCCATCGAGTGCAGCCAGCTGAGCCGATCGGGGCCGCTCACCGTCACGATGCCGCGATTGGAGAGGTCGACGATCGCCGTGCCGCCTTCGAGCTTGCGTTGCTCGACGTTCGGATTGCCGTAGTGGCCGGGTACGCCGGCGTCGACGCCCTCGGCGGGGACGGCCCCGGCGAGGGCGAGGAACGGGGAGGCGGACATCAGTCGACCTTCGCCAGCCGCGCGGAGGCGTGCGTGCGCAGGTCCTGCCCGAGCGCGGCGATG
This sequence comes from Agromyces sp., assembly GCA_031178025.1. Taxonomy (GTDB): domain Bacteria; phylum Actinomycetota; class Actinomycetes; order Actinomycetales; family Microbacteriaceae; genus Agromyces. The sequence goes on from JAPSJU010000025.1 coordinate 1,316, forward strand.
TCCCATGCCCAGAGCAGGTGTCCGTCGACGAGCCCGTAGAGGCGCGTCGCGGCCGCGTAGTCCTTTGCGCCGGCGGTGCGCATCACGGCGTCGGTGGCGAGGTCGATGCGCGGACCCTTCACCTGGCCGAGGTAGAGCTCCGTGACCCCGCCGGGATGGACGAGCGACACCTCGAGGTCGAAGCCGCCGTCGGCGTTGCGCAGCGTCTCGACGGACTCGGCGTCGGGATACGGCGGCGCCCCCACGGCCGGCAGCAGGGCGGGACCGGGGTCGCCGTCGCGCAGTTCGCGCTCGATGCGCCAGTACCCCGTCTCGGTGGTGAGCGGCCTGGGGTCGCCGTCGGGCTCGTCGGGGAAGAGCCACGTGTACGAGGTGTAGTTCAGGTGGGACATCCCGTCATGGCTGAAGCTCACGCGCTGGCCGAACTCGTGGGTGATGGACCCGTCGCCGACCTTGTAGTCGATCACGCCCGACCCCTCCCAGACCCCGATGAGCCAGGAGAGCGGGACGAGCTCGGCAGGAAGGCCGACAGGCAGCTCGATCATGCGCTCAGCGCTGCCCCCGGAACAGCTTGTACACGACGACTCCGCTGATGTACGCGATCGCGAGGCTCGCAAGGCCGAGCAGACCGATGTAGAAGAGTTCGAGGGCGAGCAGCTGCGACATGCCGCAAGTCTACCCGCTCAGGACACGCTCACCGGCGCCACGATCGCCGCCGCGACGCCGATCACGACGACCGCTCCGGCGACGCTCGCCGCGGCGCGATCGACGAACCCCGCGGGCCGTCGGGACGCGAGCTGCACGGCCAGGGCACCGATGACGGATGCCGCGAGCACGATGCCGAGCGCGCCGAACACTTCGAGCGGCCCACCGTCGCCGAACCACTCGTCCGTGCCCGAGTAGGCCAGGGCCACGACGATGGCCGCACCGATGACCGAGATCGCCCACACGAGCACGACGCCCGACCGGCCCGCCGTCGTCTCAGAACCCGCGTCCATCGTCTCCCCGTTCACGTCGCACGGCCGGACCTCCGGCGTCCCGTAGTATTGACCGCACCTTACTACTGGAGGGTGTGCGTGGCGCAGCTGCTGATCCTGTCGCCGGCGGCCAACGATGACGTTCTCCCGGCGCTGTCACTACTGACTCACCGAACGCGGATCATTCCCGCTTCGCCTGAGCAGCTGGTCAGGGCGCCCGAATCCGACCTCGTCTTCCTGGACGCCCGCACGAACCTCGCCGGCGCGAAGGCGCTGTCCCAGATCCTCCGCACCACGGGCCTCTCGGTTCCGCTCATCCTCATCGTCACGGAGGGCGGCCTCACGGCCGTCACTCCGGACTGGGGTGTCGACGACGTCGTGATCGAGGGCGCCGGGCCGGCCGAGCTCGACGCGCGCATCCGGCTGGCGATCGGGCGGGCGCAGTCGGCCCTGCCGGCGGAGCGCATCCAGACCTCGGGCGTCGTCATCGACGAGGCCAGCTACTCGGCGAAGGTGCACGGTCGCACGCTCGACCTGACGTACAAGGAGTTCGAACTCCTGCGGTTCCTCGCCGCGCACCCCTCGAGGGTCTTCACCAGGGAGCAACTGCTCAGCGAGGTGTGGGGGTACGACTACTTCGGCGGCACGCGCACGGTCGACGTGCATGTCCGCCGACTGCGGGCGAAGCTCGGCGACCTCGACAGCCTGATCGGCACGGTGCGCAACGTGGGCTACCGCTTCAACGTGCACGAGGAAGACGACCAGGGCGCACCGGTTACCGCACGTTAACGTCGGCAACACCGCCGCCGCACACGGCGATGGCATGATGAGTGGATGACCGCCGACAGCGTCCTCGACGAAGACCGCACGTCGAGCGACTTCGACGACGACTTCGAGCCGTTCGACATCGAGGGCGCTCCCGAGCTTCCCGCAGAGCGCTATCTCGATCGCGAGCTCAGCTGGCTCGCGTTCAACCAGCGCGTGCTCGAACTCGCCGAGGATCCGCGCCTGCCCGTACTGGAGCGCGCGAACTTCCTCGCCATCTTCGCGTCGAACCTCGACGAGTTCTTCATGGTGCGCGTGGCCGGCCTCAAGCGCCGCATCGTCACCGGGCTCGCCGTACCGACGAACGTGGGCAGGGCCCCGCTCGACGTGCTGAGCGACATCTGGAGGAAGGCGCACGAACTCCAGGAACGCCACGCCGCCGCCTACCAGAAGCTCGTCAAGCCGGCGCTCGCGGAGGCCGGCATCCGGGTCGTCGCATGGAAGGAGCTCGGCGAGCGCGAGACCGAGCACCTGCGAGGCTATTTCGGGGCGCAGATCTTCCCCGTCCTCATGCCGCTCGCCGTGGACCCGGCGCATCCGTTCCCCTACATCTCCGGCCTCTCGCTGAACCTGTCCGTGCGGGTGCGCAACAGCCGCACGGGCCGCCAGGAGTTCGCCCGAGTCAAGGTGCCGCAGATGCTGCCCCGGTTCGTGCGCGTCGATCCCGCCGAGTCGATCGAGCACGCACGCTACGTCACGCTCGAGGACCTCATCGCGAACCACCTCGGCGACCTCTTCCCCGGCATGGAGATCGTCGAGCACCACGTCTTCCGCGTGACCCGGAACGAGGACGTCGAGATCGAGGAGGACGAGACCGAGAACCTCATCAAGGCGCTCGAGAAGGAACTGCTGCGCCGGCGCTTCGGCCCGCCCATCCGGCTCGAGATCACCGACGACATGGACGACGTGACCCTCGGGCTGCTGGTGCGCGAACTCGACGTCACCGAGCAGGAGGTCTTCCGGCTCCCGGCGCCGCTCGACCTCGGCGGCTTGTTCGACCTGTCCCGGCTCGACCGTCCCGAGCTCCACTACCCCACGCATGTGCCCACGACGGCGCTGCAGCTGCAGCCGTCGGAGTCGAACCTGCGCGCCGACGTCTTCACCGCCGTCTCACGCCAGGACGTGCTGCTCCACCACCCGTACGAGTCCTTCGCGACGAGCGTGCAGGCCTTCCTCGAGCAGGCCGCGGCCGATCCCGACGTGCTCGCCATCAAGCAGACGCTCTACCGCACCTCGGGCGACAGCCCCATCGTCGAGGCCCTCATCGACGCGGCGGAGTCGGGCAAGCAGGTGCTCGCACTCGTCGAGATCAAGGCCCGCTTCGACGAGCAGGCGAACATCACCTGGGCGCGCAAGCTCGAGAAGGCCGGGGTGCACGTCGTCTACGGCCTGGTCGGCCTGAAGACGCACTGCAAGCTCGCCCTCGTCGTGCGCCAGGAGAAGGGCCGGCTGCGGCACTACAGCCACATCGGCACCGGCAACTACAACCCCAAGACCAGCCGGATCTACGAGGACCTCGGCCTGCTCACCGCCGACGACCAGGTCGGCAAGGACCTCACCCGGCTCTTCAACGAACTCTCGGGCTACGCCATCGAGAAGAAGTTCAAGCGCCTGCTGGTCGCCCCCCTGCACCTGCGCAAGGGACTGCTGAAGCTCATCGCGACCGAGGTGCGCAATGCGGAGTCGGGGCAGCCTTCCGGCATCCGGATCAAGGTGAACTCGATCGTCGACGAGGCGATCATCGACGCCCTCTATCGCGCCTCGAACGCCGGCGTGCCGGTCGACGTGTGGGTGCGCGGCATCTGCAGCCTGCGGCCCGGCATCCCCGGCCTGAGCGAGAACATCAGGGTGCGCTCCATCCTCGGGCGCTATCTCGAGCACTCGCGGATCTTCTCGTTCGTGGGCGGCGGCGACCCGCAGGTCTACATCGGATCGGCCGACATGATGCACCGCAACCTCGACCGACGCATCGAGGCGCTCGTGCGGCTCACCGACCCCGATCACGTCGCCGAGGTCGGGCGACTCTTCGATCGCGCGATGGATGAGCGCACGAGCTCCTGGTGGCTCGACGGCGAAGGCGTCTGGACCCGCCGCTCGGTCGATGACTCGGGGCATCCGCTCGACGACATGCAGTCGAAGCTCATGCAGCAGATCGGCCAGCGTACCCGTTCGGGGAAGCGGCGTTGACGACGGCGGTCTACGCCGCGGGCGCGGTGTGCTGGCGCTTCATCGAGGGCAAGCTGCACGTGCTCGTCATCCACCGCACGATCCATGGCGATGTCACGATCCCGAAGGGCAAGGTGGATCCCGGCGAGTCGCTCCCCCGCACCGCGGTGCGGGAGATCGCCGAGGAGACCGGCCTCGACATCGCGCTCGGCGTGCCGCTCGGCGTCTCGCGGTACCCGCTGCCGAGCGGCCGCGAGAAGATCGTGCACTACTGGGCGGCCGAGGTCGGCGACCGGGCCATGCAGCGTTCGACGTTCAAGCCGAACGCGGAGGTCGCCGCCCTCGAGTGGGTCACGATCAAGCGAGCGCGCACGCACCTCAGCTATGCGCCCGACGTCGAGATCCTCGAGCAGTTCGCCAAGCTGGTCGACCAGGGCATCACCCGCACGTTCGCGCTCCTGCTCGTGCGGCACGGCAAGGCGGTGTCACGCCATGAATGGACGGGACCGGATGCCGCGAGACCGCTGTCGGAACGCGGCGTGAAGCAGGCCGCCGCGCTCGTCGACGCCCTCACCCCGTGGCGGCCGAAACGCATCGTCTCGAGCCCTGCCGTGCGCTGCGTGACGACCGTGGCGCCCCTCTCCGCCGCGACGGGCGTGCCGATCAAGCGCGCTGCCGGCGTGAGCCAGGAGTCGTGGGAGGCCGGCGACGACGAGGTGCGGCGCACGGTCGGCAAGCGCGTGCGCTCGGGGAAGACCGCGGTGATCTGCAGCCACGGCCCGGTGCTGCCGGAGATCGTGCGCGAGATCGCGCTCGCCACCGCGACACCGCTCGGTTCCTACGTGACGGATGCCGCAGGCCTGGAGCCCGGCGCCTTCAGCGTCGCCCACCTCTCGGCCACGAATTCCGGTTCCGGCATCATCGCGATCGAGACGCACGCGCCGCGCGCATGAGGCGCATCCGGAGCCGACAGCCCTCGTTCACCTCCCGTTTACCGTTGTAACGGAAGCTCGTAAGGCACGCGGCTTAGCGTCGCAGGCGGGTCGGCACCGGCCCCACACCCTGCATTCGAAAACCCCGGAAGGGAATTCACGTGAACCTCAAGCGTTTCGGCGTGCCCGCCGTCATCGCCGTCACCACGGCGATCGCGCTCAGCTCCTGCGCCTCCAACGAGGGCGGCGGCGCCGCTCCCGAGGAGTCGGCATCGACGCTCTCGGGCAACCTCGTCGGCGCGGGCGCCTCCTCGCAGGACGCCGCCCAGCAGTCCTGGATCGCCGGTTTCCAGACGGCCAACCCCGACGTCACCATCGACTACGACCCCTCCGGTTCGGGTGCCGGTCGTGAGACCTTCCTCGAGGGCGCCAGCGACTTCGCCGGTTCCGACCGTGCGTTCACCGACGAGGAGATCGGCGCCGGCGGCTTCCAGGCGTGCGCCCCCGACTCGAGCATCATCGAGCTCCCCCTCTACATCTCGCCGATCGCCGTCATCTTCAACCTCGAGGGCGTCGACACGCTCAACCTCGACGCGGCGACGATCGCCGGCATCTTCGCCGGCACGATCACGAACTGGAACGACCCGGCCATCGCCGCGTCGAACGAGGACGTCGAGCTGCCCGACCTCGCGATCACCCCCGTGCACCGTTCGGACGACTCGGGCACCACCGAGAACTTCACGGAGTACCTGGGCGCCGCTGCATCCGACGTCTGGACCTGGGAAGCCGACGGCGTCTGGCCGTTCGAGGGCGGCGAGGCCGCTCAGGGCACCTCGGGCGTCGTCGACGCGGTGACCAACGGCACCGGAACCATCGGCTACGCCGACGCTTCGCGCGCCGGTGACCTCGGCACCGTCGCGGTCAAGGTGGGCGACGAGTTCGTGCCCTACTCGCCCGAGGCCGCTGCCGCCATCGTCGACGCCTCGCCGTTCGCCGAGGGCCGCGCCGAGGGCGACCTCGCCATCGAGATCGACCGCACCTCGGAAGAGGCCGGCGTCTACCCGATCGTGCTCGTGAGCTACCTCATCGCCTGCGGCCAGTACGCCGACCCGGCCAACGTCGAGCTCGTGAAGGCCTACCTCGGCTACATCGCCAGCGAGGACGGCCAGACCGTCGCCGCCGAGGATGCCGGCTCCGCCCCCATCTCGGACACCCTCCGCGAGAAGGTCGTGGCTGCGATCGACTCGATCCAGTAGTAGGTTCGTGCCCGACCCCGAAGGTTCCGCGGAACTCGACGGGGTCGGGCACGGCCGTGTCCTCACCCCCCACACCGACCCGACTCGAGGATTGCGCCACATGAGCACCGCAACAACCGCGATCAAGGCGAAACAGCGACCCGGCGACCGCGTCTTCTCGGCATCCGCCGTCTTCGCCGGCTCGATGATCCTCGTGACCCTCGCCGCCGTCGCCCTCTTCCTCATCGTGCAGAGCCTGCCCGCGCTCGTCGCCACGAACGAGGAAGCCTCCATCCTCCCCGACAACTTCTGGTCGTACGTCGGCCCGCTGGTGTTCGGCACCGTCTGGGCTGCCGCACTCGCGCTGCTCATGGCCCTGCCCGTGTCGATCGGGATCGCGCTCTTCATCTCGCACTACGCCCCCCGCCGGCTGGCGTCGGTGCTCGGCTACATCGTCGACCTGCTCGCGGCCGTGCCGTCGGTCGTCTTCGGCCTCTGGGGCATCGGAGTGCTCGCACCGGCCGTGCAGCCCATCTACACCTGGCTCGTCGACAACATGGGCTGGTTCCCGCTCTTCTCCGGACCCGTCTCGGGCACCGGTCGCACCATCCTCACCGCGGCCGTCGTGCTCGCGGTGATGATCCTTCCGATCATGACCGCCATCAGCCGTGAGGTCTTCCTGCAGACCCCCGTGCTCCACGAGGAGGCGGCGCTCGCCCTCGGTGCGACTCGCTGGGAGATGATCCGCACGGCGGTGCTGCCGTTCGGTCGCTCCGGCATCATCTCGGCCTCCGTCCTCGGCCTCGGCCGTGCGCTCGGCGAGACGATGGCGGTGGCCATGGTGCTCTCCGCCACCGGCGCGCTGAGCTTCCAGCTGCTCACCTCGGTCAACCCGTCGACCATCGCGGCCAACATCGCGCTGAGCTTCCCCGAGGCCTACGGCATGAACGTCAACGTCCTCATCGCCACGGGCCTCATCCTCTTCATCGTGACCTTCGCGGTCAATGCGTTCGCCCGCTGGATCGTCAGCCGTCGCAAGGAATTCTCGGGAGCCAACTGATGACCACGACGATGAAGCCCGAACCCGAGGCGGCCACCGCGACCGCCGTGCCCATCGCGAACTCGCTCACCGCCGGCCGGCTCCCCACGCACGCCCCGTGGATCATCCTCGGCACGGCGATCGCCGTCTCCGCCGCGGTCTTCGCGGTGCTCGCCCTCGCGGCGGGCGGGGGGTACAACTGGGGTGCGGCCCTCCTCGTCGGTGCACTCCTCTACATCCCCTCGATCTGGTTGTTCTCGAGCCTCGTCGAGGGCGGCCGCCGTGCGATGGACCGACTGGTGACGGCGCTCGTCACCGGTGCCTTCGTGCTCGCGATGATCCCCCTCATCTCGCTCACGATCACCGTCGTGACCTACGGCCTCTCCCGGTTCGACGGCGAGTTCTTCACGTACTCGATGCGGAACATCACGGGCGAGGGCGGCGGTATCGTCCACGCGATCGTCGGCACGCTCCTCATGACCGGCGCCGCCGCGCTCATCTCGATCCCCATCGGCCTCCTCACCTCCATCTACCTCGTCGAGTACGGTCGCGGTCGCCTGGCGCAGGGCATCACCTTCCTCGTCGACGTCATGACCGGCATCCCGTCGATCGTCGCGGGACTGTTCGCGTACGCGGTCTTCGCCATCTTCCTGGGTCCGGGCGTGCGCCTCGGCATCGCGGGTGCCGTCGCCCTCGCGGTGCTCATGATCCCCGTGGTGGTGCGATCGAGCGAGGAGATGCTGCGTCTCGTGCCGAACGAGCTGCGCGAGGCGGCCTTCGCGCTCGGCGTGCCGAAGTGGCTCACGATCGTGAAGGTCGTGCTGCCCACGTCGATCGCCGGCATCACCACGGGCATCATGCTCTCGATCGCCCGCGTGATCGGCGAGACCGCGCCGTTGCTCATCGCCGCGGGCTTCACCGCGAGCGTCAACTACAACCTCTTCGCGGACCGCATGCAGTCGCTGCCCGTCTTCGTCTACACGCAGTACGCGAACCAGGGCAACCCGGCCGAAGCGTACATCGACCGGGCCTGGGCCGCCGCCCTCACCCTCATCCTCATCGTCATGGCGCTGAACCTCATCGCCCGACTCGTCGCCCGCATCTTCGCCCCGAAGTTCGGCCGCTGAACCGCACGCCCCAGATAGGAAACCCGTGTCCAAGCGCATCGAAGTCCGTGACCTCAACGTCTACTACAGCAAGTTCCTCGCTGTGGAGGGCGTGAGCCTCGAGATCGAACCCCGCAGCGTCACCGCGTTCATCGGCCCGTCGGGCTGCGGGAAGTCCACGTTCCTCCGCACCCTCAACCGCATGCACGAGGTCATCCCCGGTGCCCGCGTCGAGGGTGAGGTGCTGATCGACGGCAACAACCTCTACGACCCCGACGTCGACCCCGTGCTCGTGCGCCGCCAGGTCGGCATGGTCTTCCAGCGTCCGAACCCGTTCCCGACGATGTCGATCAAGGAGAACGTGCTCGCCGGCGTGAAGCTCAACAACAAGCGCATCTCGAAGTCCGACGCCGACGACCTCGTCGAGCGCTCCCTGCGCGGCGCGAACCTCTGGAACGAGGTCAAGGATCGCCTCGACCGGCCCGGCTCCGGGCTCTCCGGCGGCCAGCAGCAGCGCCTCTGCATCGCTCGCGCCATCGCGGTGTCGCCCGAGGTCATCCTCATGGACGAACCCTGCTCGGCGCTCGACCCGATCTCGACCCTGGCGATCGAGGACCTCATCGAGGAGCTGAAGCAGCAGTACACGATCGTCATCGTGACCCACAACATGCAGCAGGCATCGCGCGTCTCCGACCGGACGGCGTTCTTCAACATCGCCGGCACCGGCAAGCCCGGCAACCTCATCGAGTACGACGACACGACGACGATCTTCTCGAACCCGTCGGTGAAGGCGACCGAGGACTACGTCTCGGGCCGCTTCGGCTGAGCCCCGTCAGTCGCGCGGGCTCAGCAGGTAGTCGTTGAGGGCGCGCGTCTCGTCGGCGTCATGGGCCAGGGGGCGGCCGTCGATCTCGACGATGCCCGCGGCGAGCCGAACGCTCGAGACGAGCCACGCGGCATCCGCCCGCTCGAGCTCGGACACCGGGATGTCGCGGTACTCGGTGCGGCGGCCAGTCGCCTCGAGGTGCTCGAACAGGCTCAGCTGCGTCGTGCCGTGCAGGATCGCGCCCGACGGGGCCGGCGTCGACCAGACGTCGCCATGGCGGAGGATGACGCTCGAGGTCGGCCCCTCCATGACGTACCCGTCGCTGGAGAGGAAGATCGCGTCGTCGGCGCCGCGTCGCTTCGCCTCCCGCAGCGCGGCCATGTTGACGGCGTAGCTCAGCGTCTTCGCTCCGAGGAGCAGCCATGGCGCACGCTCCGCCGTGTCGCGCGCGTAGCCGCGGTCGAGGGTCACCACGCGGATGCCGCGCTCCCGCACCGCCGTGAAGTCGGCCGCCGCGGAGGCGTGCAGCCACGCCGTCGGCGCCGGACCGTGCTCGATTCCTCGGCTCAGCACGAGCTTCACGGCGAACTCGCCCCTCGACGGCAGCGCGGCGACCGCTCGATCGATGGCCGCCTCCCACTGCGCCAGGTTCGGCTCGGGGAGCTCGCAGATCCGGGCGGAGTTGCGGAGCCGCTCGAGGTGGGGGCGCGTCTCCTGCGCGTGCCCGTCGACCACGCCGATCGTCTCGAAGATGCCGTCACCGCGTTGGGTCGAGAGCTCGCCCACCCGCAGCGCCGGCGCTGAGGCGTCGACCTCGCGGAACGTCGCGCTCAGGTCGGTCGCGGTGTCATCGGCGGGAAGCGGTTCGATGAGCAGGGTCACGGTGTCGGCCATGCTCCGATGCTACGCGGATGCGCCGCGACAGCCGGTGCAGACGATGGTGGCCGGCCGCAGAACGCCTCTCGGCGCGAGGCCGCTCGAAGCGGCGAATTTTGGAGCCCGGGGTTACTGCGACCGGCCACGTCTAGTCTAAACGAGGCTCGGCGGGAGTTCATTCCCGAGCCGTCGCCTCGATGCGCCGCACGGCCGGTTCTGCTCAGTCCAACGCGTCCCGTCGCCACAGCTTGGCGCACGAGGTCAGCTGGTCGGCGAGCTGGGTGAGCCGGAGCGCACGGGTCGTGAGCGTCGCCGGCCGGTCGGGATGGACGGCATCGGCCGCATCGGCGTCATCGGCGAGACTCGTGAATCCCGCCGCAGCCAGGCGAGCGAAGGCCGCGGCCCGATCGAGGGCGCCCGCGAAGTCCCCGGTGAAGATCCCATGCAGGATGCGGTCGGCGAGCTCGCGCACCTCATCGGGCCCCGTGGGCACCGCCGCACCGGCGACCACCTGGTCGATGGTCCGCGACACCTCGGTGCCGCGCTGGAAGGCGTGGCTCAGCCCGGTCGGATCCTGCACGATGAGGGTGCGAACCAGGTACACCCGCCACAGTGCGCCCGGCAGGCTCTTGGCGGAGGCATGCGACCACAGCTCGGCGATCGCGTCGATGCCGTGCCGGTCGGTGTACGAGACGAGGCGCGCCACGACCTGCGGGTCGGGGTCCGCACGTACTCGCGACAGGATCGCCGCGGCGGTGTCGTGGGCGATCCTGCTCTGCTGGGCAGGGTCGTCGGCGCCGAGGTAGCCGTCGAGCATCCGCGGCGGCATCCGCGTCGGTCGGTGGAAGTCTGCAGCCATCGCGGCAACGATACTCCGCGCCGCTGAAGGCCGGCTCCCAGTCCGCTGCGGGCGATCGCCAGCGGGTAATGTGGTGCGCGCGGGCCTCTAGCTCAGTTGGTAGAGCAGCGGACTTTTAATCCGCGGGTCGTCGGTTCGAGCCCGACGGGGCCCACCTTCCCTCCCCACGATCCCCTCCGTCACGGCAGGCACGCTTCCCCGTCTCGTGTCAAGGGCCTGCCCGGCGCGACCCCTGCCGCGTACAAATGAAGGACGGGTCGGAGAGACCCGAAGGCGGGCCGGACGGTCGACGTAGCGCACGACGACCACGCGCATCCCAGGACGCGGCGACCGGCACGGCCCGCCGCCCAAGGCCCAGGTCGTAGGCCGGAAGCGATCCGATGGGGGATGGTGCGGAATGGTCGTCCGACAGGACGCAACCACACGATCGGGCGTCGACCTGACGCCGATCGACGAGACGACATGGCGTGTCTGCGACGACCGCCTGGAGGCGGCTGACCGCCGGCGCATCGTCGGGTACCTGCGACTCGTCGACGGCGAGTACGAGATGCTCTGGATGCGGCCGTGGCCGGGTCCGACGTACCGCTACCCCACGATGGAGACCGCTGTGGCGGCGGTCTCGACGCGCCTCCTGCTCACGTCGCACGGACGCTGAGCCGCAACGGCGTCGCGAACTCGGGTGAAGCGCGCGGTCGCGCATCACCGCACGCCGTGCTCGAATGCCCAGATGACGACGTGCACCCGGTCGGGCAGGCCGAGCTTGGCGAGGATCGCCGCGACATGCGTCTTGACCGTGTTGCCCGTGAGGAACAGCCGCTCCGCGATGACCTCGTTCGAGGCGCCGGTGACGAGCTCCTGCAGCACCTCGCGCTCACGGACGGTCAGCGGCTCGAGGAGCACGTCGACGTCGACCGGCTCGGGCGCACGGGCGACGAAGGCCACGAGACTGGCAGTCGCGCGCGGCGCGACCACGGCGTCGCCGGCGCGCACCGAGCGGATGGCCGCCGCGAGCTCCTCGCTCGAGGCATCCTTGGTCAGGAAGCCGCTGGCGCCCGCCCGGATCGCGGAGAACACGTACTCGTCGAGGTCGTAGGTGGTCAGCACGAGCACCTTCGTGTCCGGGTGCTCGGCCACGAGCTGCCTCGTCGCCGCGATGCCGTCGAGGCGGGGCATCCGGATGTCCATGAGCACGACGTCCACGCGATGCGCCCGGACGAGCTCGAGGAGCTCGCCGCCGTCGGATGCCACGACGACGACCTCGAGGTCGTCGTGGGGTTCGAGCATGGTGGCGACCGCCGCGCGGATCAGCTCCTGGTCGTCGGCGATGGCGACCCGGATCCGGCCGAGCGGGGTCCGGGAGTTCACTCGGTGACCCGCCCATCGCCCTGGACGACGAGCGGCAGGGACACGGTCGTCGACCAGCCGCCGCCATCGCGGATGCCGGACGCGAACCGGCCGCGCACCTGCTCGACGCGGTCGCGCATTCCGCGCAGTCCCCGCCCGGCATCGGAACCGCCCTCGCGGGGAGTGCCGTCGTCCGTCACCGTGACCGTGACCGTGGCCGGACCCCACGCGAGCCGCACCTCCGTGCGCGTCGGCGGGTCCGTGTGCTTCAGGGTGTTGGTCAGCGACTCCTGCACGATGCGGTAGATCGTGAGCCCGATGCCCGGACTCACCGCGAGCGGCGTGCCGTCCGCGACGAGCTCGACCGTGCGGCCGGGTCCCGACGCGCGCTCGACGAGCTCGGACAGCTCCGCGAGGCCGGGGCTCGGCTCGCGGGGCGCCGCGGATGCCGCCGGGGCGTCCGCCGACGCCCCGGCTGCGCCGACGCCACCGACGCCGCCGACCCGCGGTTCGGCGAGCACGGTCAGGAGGCCCCGCATGTCGGACATCGCCGATCGACCGGTGGCGACGACATGCTCGATCGAGGCTCGCGCGCGCTCGTCGTCACGACCGAGCAGCACGCGAGAGGCCTCCGCCTGCGCGACCATGACCGCGAGCGAGTGCGAGATGACGTCGTGCAGGTCCCGCCCGACGCGCCGGCGCTCCTCGGCGAGAGCGGCGCGTTCGCCCTGCAGCCGCAGCTCCGCGGCCTGCTCGCGACCGAGCTCCTGCGCCGCGAGCTTGCGGCGGGATTCGCGACGGTACCGCCCGAGCGCCCAGGCCGCGGCGATCGAGGCGACCAGGAACCCGGCCAGGGCGATCAACGGGCCCGAACCCGCCGGTCCGGCCTTCTCATGCGCGACCGAGACCGCCGTGATGAGCCCCGCGCCGACGAGGCCGAACGCGAGGGCCGCGGCATCCGCCCGCCGGTCGTCGCCCGCCGCGGCGGTGAAGACCATCACGAGATAGGCGAGGCTGCTCGGCAGCAGCACCGCGATGGTGGGGGTTCCCGGCAGGCTCGCGAGCGTCAGGGCAAGCATCGCCGCGGATGCCACGAGCAGCGCGCCGAGCGGCGAGCGACGTCGCACGACCACGACGGCGTGCAGGAGCACGGAGAGCGCGATGACCCCCGCCGCCCACGCGGTGTCGCCCGCACCACGCACGGCGGCGGCGAGTTCGACGATCGTGACGGGGAGCAGCGCCGCTGCGCACGCGGCCGCCCACGCCCAGTCGGCGAGGCCCGGCGCGGGGCGGCCCGCCGGCGTGTGCTGCTGCGGCGGCGTGTGCGGGATCCGTGACGGTGACGTGGGCGACATACCGTGCACCACGCTACCGGCCGACGAAACGCCGCATCTCACCCGAACGGGTGAAGCGCGGCGCGCGGCGCCGTTGCGACGATGGCCGCCGGATCGCACGTCCGCGACCGACCGAGACCCGCACGAGGAGACGACCCGCCATGACGTCCATCGACCGCCCGACCGCTGCACCCGCGCCCGACGGACCGGGCGCTCCGCCCGCGGGAAGCATCCGACGACTCCGCAGCGCCGCACTCGCGGCGGCGGTGGCCTCGGCCGCTCTCGCGGTCCTCGGTTCCGTCTGGTCGGTCGCGCCCGGCTCGGCTCCGCTGGACGACGGCATGCCGACCCTCGGCGC
>JAPSJU010000252.1 GCA_031178025.1 Agromyces sp.
GCGAAGCGCTCGACGCCGTACTGCACCACGGGATTCCAGTAGGTCATGATCAGCACGGGGGCGTCCACCCGCTCGGTGATGCGCCGCACCGCCTCGAAGCCGTGCCCCAGCCGGAAGCCGTTCGCCAGCGCCTGCTGCGTCGCGGCCTGGATGACCGGTCCGTCCATGACCGGATCGGAGTACGGCAGGCCGAGTTCGAGCACGTCGACGCCGTGTTCCACGAGCGCGACCGCGGCGTCGACGCTCTCGTCGAGGGTCGGGAACCCCACGGGCAGGTAGCCGATCAGCGCACCGTTCGCCTCGTCGTTGCGCCGGCGGATGGCGGGGCCCACGGTTCTCACTTGGGGTGCTCCTCGTCGTAGAGCTCGAAGTACTTCGCCGCCGTCTCCATGTCCTTGTCCCCGCGCCCGGAGAGGTTCACCAGGATCGTCGCACCCGACCCGAGCTCGCGTCCGAGCTCGAGCGTGCCCGCGAGGGCATGCGAGGACTCGATCGCCGGGATGATCCCCTCGGTGCGGGTGAGCAGGCGGAGCGCCTCCATCGCGGCGGCATCGGTGACCGGGCGGTACTCGGCGCGCCCGATCGCCGCGAGCCACGAGTGCTCGGGGCCGACTCCCGGGTAGTCGAGTCCTGCCGAGATCGAGTGCGACTCGATCGTCTGCCCGTCGTCGTCCTGGAGCAGGTAGCTGCGTGCGCCGTGCAGCACCCCCGGCCTGCCCATCGTGATCGTCGCGGCGTGACGCTCGGTGTCCACGCCATCGCCGCCGGCCTCGAAGCCGAAGAGGCCGACCTCGGTGTCGTCGAGGAACGCATGGAAGATGCCGATGGCATTCGAGCCGCCGCCGACGCACGCCGTGACGGCCGTCGGCAGGGACCCGGTGAGGTCGATGACCTGCTGGCGCGCCTCCTCGCCGATGATCTTCTGGAAGTCGCGCACCATCTCGGGGAACGGATGCGGCCCGGCGACCGTGCCGAAGATGTAGTTGGTGGTCGCCACGTTCGTGACCCAGTCGCGCATCGCCTCGTTGATCGCGTCCTTCAGGGTGCGCGAGCCCGCGGTGACCGCCACGACCTCGGCCCCGAGCAGGCGCATGCGGGCGACGTTCAGGGCCTGGCGTTCGGTGTCGACCTCGCCCATGTAGATGGTGCAGTCGAGTCCGAAGAGCGCCGCGGCCGTCGCGGTCGCGACGCCGTGCTGGCCCGCCCCCGTCTCGGCGATCACGCGCTTCTTGCCGATGCGCTTGGTGAGCAGGGCCTGGCCGAGCACGTTGTTGATCTTGTGCGAGCCCGTGTGGTTGAGGTCCTCGCGCTTCAGGATGAGGCGCGCACCGCCGGCGTGCTCGGCGAAGCGCGGCACCTCGGTGATGATCGACGGGCGTCCCGTGTAGCTGCGTCCCAGTTCTTCGAGCTGGGCGCCGAACGCGGGATCGAGCTTCGCGAGGTCGTACGCCTCGCCCAGCTCGTCGAGTGCTGCGATCAGCGACTCGGGGACGAATCGCCCGCCGAACTCGCCGAAGTACGGACCGGTCTGCGCTCTGAGCGCCATGTCACACCGCCAGGAAGGCTCGAAGGTTGGAGATCGGATCCCCCGTGACGAGGGCTTCGCCCACGAGCACCACGTCGGCACCCGCCGCGCGGTAGTGGGCCACATCCGCCGCGGAGAGCACCGCCGACTCGGCGACGCGCACGGCATCGTGGGGGAAGCGATCGGCGAGACGGCCGAAGAGGTCCCGGTCGAGCTCGAAGCTCGAGAGGTCGCGGGCGTTCACGCCGATGAGCTTCGCCCCGAGCGCCGCCGCTCGGTCGAGCTCCTCGGCGGAGTGCGTCTCGACGAGCGCCGTCATGCCGAGCTCGACGACCAGCTCGTAGAGCTCGCGGAGGGTGGCGTCGTCGAGCGCCGCGACGATGAGCAGCACGAGATCGGCGCCTGCCGCTCGCGCCTCGAGCACCTGGTAGGGCGTCGCGATGAAGTCCTTGCGCAGCACGGGCAGTGCCACGGCGGCACGCACGGCTTCGAGGTCGGCGAGGGATCCGCCGAATCTCCGCCCCTCGGTCAGCACGCTGATGGCGCTCGCCCCGCCGAGTTCGTAGCTGCGCGCGAGCGCGGCAGGGTCCGCGATCGACGCGAGCGCGCCCCGGGACGGACTCGACCGCTTGATCTCGGCGATGACCTTGACCCGCGCTGCCGGACGGAGCGCCTCGAGTGCGTCGAGCGCCGCAGGGCGCGCCAGCGCCGCCCGCTCGACCTCATCGAGCGAGCGGACCTCACGGCGGGCAAGCGAGTCGGCGACGGCGTTCGCCGTCAGTTCGGACAGCACGCGTCAGTGGGCCTTCTCGGAGACCTTCGAACCGCCGGCACCGTACCCGGCACGTGCGAGCGCCCAACCCACGATCGCCCCGACGACGAGCAGACCCGCCGACGCCCAGACGAGCCACTGCAGGTCGAGGAAGAACGCGACGGTGCCGATGACGAACGCGATGAGCATGATCGTGACGGAGGTCCATGCCGCGGGCGAGTGTCCGTGGCCGGGATCTGCGTGGTCAATGCTCATGATGCTCCTTCGTTGCGGGGTTCGGCAGCCAGTCTAGCGGCTGGGATCGGCCGGATCCTCGCCTCCGGCACCGCCCCTGCCGCCGTCGTCGCCGAGCCCCGGACCGTCGGTCGGGTCTTCTCCGCGGCTCAGCTCGTCCCAGTCGTCGATGGCGCGATCGGATGCCTCGCGCTCGCCGGCTCCGCCCGGGAGCGCCTCGCCATCGGACAGGCGCGCGCCGCGATACCGCCGCGATGACGAAGGCCAGCGCGACCCGGTGACGAGCACGACGAGACCCCCGAGCACGAGGAACGCACCGCCGACGATCGCGACGAGGGGCCACGCGCCGGCGGTGACGGTCGACACGAGCTCGGCGGTCGGAGCGGCACCGGTGACGCCGGTGGCATCCGTGACCGCCGGTGCCACCGCCGCGTGGGGCGATCCGAGCGTGAGGAAGGACGCGAGCAGCAGGCATCCGCCGAGCAGCACCTCGAGGAGGGCGAGCACCACCCGCATCGCCGGACCGGCGATCGCGAGTGCGGCGGCGAGGGCCAGGCCGGCGAGGGCGAGGGCCGCGAGGGCCGGTGAGGCGACACTGCCGGGCACCGCGATCGCCTCGCCTGCTCCCTGCGTGGCGGCATCCGTCAATCGGAGTTCGAACCATGTCTGGCTCCAGGAGAGGAGCGCGAGCGAGGACCCCAGGATCGTCGCGACGATGGCGGGCACCTTCATGCGGGCGGCGCTCATCGGATCCGCCGCAACGCATTCGCGACCGCGACGGCGCGAAGCGGTGCCGCGGCCTTGTTCTGCGACTCCTGGAACTCGGCGTCGGGAACGGAATCGGCCACGAGTCCGCCGCCGGCCTGCACGCGGGCCACGCCGCCCGAGATCGTCGCCGTGCGTATCGCGATCGCCAGGTCCGCGTCGCCGCCGAACCCGAAGTACCCGACCACGCCGCCGTAGAGCCCGCGCTGCGCGGGCTCGAGTTCGTCGATGATCTGGAGGGCGCGCGGCTTCGGCGCGCCCGACAGCGTGCCCGCCGGGAACGTCGCCCGGAAGACGTCCACGGCGTTCGCGCCCGGCGCGAGGTCGC
>JAPSJU010000253.1 GCA_031178025.1 Agromyces sp.
CCGCTCGTCTCGGCATCGAGGCGGCCGACGTTGAAGACGCGTTCCTCGAGATCGCCCGTGAACTGCCGCAGGTCCGGTCGCCCGTGCTCGTCGCGCATCGACGAGACCACGCCGCGCGGCTTGTTCAGCATGTAGTAGCGCTTCGCGGGGTCGAGCTGCACGGCGACGCCGTCGACCGAGACGAGGTCGGTCTCCGGGTCGATACGGCTGCCGAGCTCGGTCACGACCCGGCCGTTGACCTCCACACGACCCTCGACGATGAGCTGCTCGGACACGCGTCGACTGGCGACACCCGCGGCGGCGAGCACCTTCTGCAGCCGTACGCCCTCGGTCGATTCGGCGTTCTCGCCGGAACGGTCAGTCAAGGTCGAATCCTTCCTGGCCGTCGTCGAGGAGCGGCGAGATGGGCGGCAGCTCGTCGAGCGAGTTGATGCCGAGGTTCGTGAGCAGGAGCTCGGTCGTGCCGTACAGGATGGCGCCCGTCTCGGCATCCGTGTCGACTTCGGTGATGAGGCCGCGACCGAGGAGCGTGCGCACCACCGAATCGACGTTGACGGCGCGGATCGATGCGATCGAGGAGCGCGAGATCGGCTGCTTGTACGCGATCACGGACAGTGTCTCGAGGGCGGCCTGCGAGAGGCGCGTCGATGACTGGGTGAGGACGAAGTCGGACACGAGGGCGTCGTACTCGCGGCGCACGTAGAAGCGCCAGCCGCCGCCGACCTCCCGCAGTTCGAAGCCGCGACGGATGCCTCGCGCCGACGTCGCCTCGTCGGCGACGTCCGTCCGCGGCTCCCCCGACGTGCCCGTGCCGTCGTAGTCGGCGCGGAGCCGCACGATCGCCGCGCGCACCTCGGCGACGGGGCGAGCCACCGCCGCCGCGAGGTGCACGACGCTCTGCGGCTCGTCGGCGATGAAGAGGATGGCCTCGAGCGCGCGATCGAGGTCGAGCCGGGGCTGACCCGGCACGTCGAGCGGCGTGACGATCGACAGCTCGGGTCCGTGCGTCTCCTCGCCCGCCGCCTCGTCCTCGCCGCCCGGCACGTCTGCGGTGTCCACCGCGTCGTCGGCGTCCATCGTCTCCTCGGCGCTCACCGCGGCATCCGTCTCATTCGTCATAGTCGGCTCCCAGGCTGTCGAGGTTCTCGTCGTTCCATGATTCGGCCGCCCAGCGGAGGGTGAGCTCGCCGAGCGGTTCGAGCTGCTCGAAGCCGATCGCGGCGTGCCGGTACAGCTCGAGCACGGCCAGGAACCGCGCGACGACGACGCCGGGCCGTCCGATGCCCGCGATGAGCTCGCGGAACGTCACCGGGTCACCGCGGCGCAGTACGGCGACGACGTGCGCGGCCTGCTCTCGAATCGACACGAGCGGCGCATGCAGGTGGTCGAGGCCCACGACGGGGATCTCCCTGGGCGTGAGCGCGAGGGTCGCGAGCGCTGCGAAGTCCTCGGCGCTGAGCGTCCATCGCAGCTCCGGCTCCCGCTGGCGGAACCGCTCCTCGAGCCGCACGGTGCGAGGGTGACGCGTGGACTCCGCGTCGAGGTGCGACGCGAACCACCGCGATGCCTCCTTGAAAGCGCGGTACTGCAGCAGTCGTGCGAACAGCAGGTCGCGAGCCTCGAGCAGCGCGACGTCCTCGGCATCGACGAGTTCGCCCTGCGGAAGGAGCCCGGCGACCTTGAGGTCGAGCAGCGTCGCTGCGACCACGAGGAACTCCGATGCGCGATCGAGTTCCTCCTCCGAGTCGAGGCCGCGCAGGTACGCGATGAACTCGTCCGTCACCGCCGAGAGCGAGACCTCGGTGATGTCGAGTTCGTGCTTCGCGATGAGCGAGAGCAACAGGTCGAAGGGGCCCTGGAAGTTCGACAGCGCGACCCGGAACCCGCCGGATGCCTCGGCCGAACCGCTCTCGTCGGGCTCGGGTGCCTCGGGCATGGGAACGGCCGGGACCGCCTCAGGCGACCGCGCCACGGAAGACCAGCTCCCTCGCGAGCTGCCGATACGCCTTGGATCCCTGATGCTCCGGGGCGAACTCCGTGATCGGCGTCGCGGCCACCGTGGCGTCGGGGAACTTGACGGTTCGGGTGATCACCGTCTCGAGCACCTTGTCGCCGAACGCGTCGACGACCCGTTCGAGGACTTCCCGCGAGTGCAGCGTGCGGGCGTCGTACATGGTGGCGAGGATGCCGTCGAGCTCGATCGCGGGGTTGAGGCGATCACGCACCTTGTCGATCGTCTCGATGAGCAGGGCGACGCCGCGCAGTGCGAAGTACTCGCACTCGAGCGGGATGACGACGCCGTGGCTCGCGGTGAGCGCGTTCACGGTGAGCAGGCCGAGTGATGGCTGGCAGTCGATGAGGATGACGTCGTAATCGGCCGCGACCTTCCGCAGCACGCTCGCGAGGATCTGCTCCCGCGCGACCTCGGTGACCAGGTGCACCTCGGCCGCCGACAGGTCGATGTTCGCCGGGATGACGTCGAGCCCTTCGACGCTCGTCTTCTGGATCGCGTCGGCGGGGTCGATGCCCTTCGACAGCAGCAGGTCGTAGATCGTCGGTACGTCATGGGTGGGCACGCCGAGGCCGGCCGAGAGGGCGCCCTGCGGGTCGAAGTCGACGGCCAGGACCCGACGGCCGTACTCGGCGAGCGTCGCGCCGAGGTTGATCGTCGTCGTGGTCTTGCCGACGCCGCCCTTCTGGTTGCAGAGGGCGATGATCCTGGCGGGGCCGTGCGAACGCAGCGCCTCCGGCTCGGGGAACTGACGATGCGGCCGACCGGTCGGACCCAGCTCTGGCTCCAGCGAGACGATTCCGTTCGCCGGATCCTTGGCCTGGTGGGTCACGTGTGGTCTCTCTCCTGCGTTGCTCGGGCCCGCGTCCGCGAGTGCTTGGTCGATTCTAGCGAGCACGAGGGTGTGCCGCCGTGTACATCTCCCGGAGTGTATCGGCTGTGACGAGGGTGTAGATCTGCGTGGTCGCCACCGAGGAATGCCCGAGCAGCTCCTGGACGACCCGGACGTCGGCGCCGCCCTCGAGCAGGTGCGTCGCGAAGGAATGCCGCAGGGTGTGGGGCGAGACGGATGCCTCGATGCCCGCACGTGCGGCGGCGTGGTGGATCACGTCCCACGCGGCCTGCCGGGACAATCGGCGACCGCGAAGGCCGAGGAACAGGGCGGGCGTCGCGGTGGCCCGCGCCGACAGCAGCGGGCGGGCCCGAACGAGGTACGCGTCGACGGCGCGTCGGGCGTACGACCCGAGCGGGACGATGCGCTGCTTGCCGCCCTTGCCGAAGAGCCGAACGACCTCGTCGTCGACGAGGTCGTCGACGTTCAGCGAGATCGCCTCCGACACGCGAGCCCCGGTCGCGTACAGCAGCTCGAGCAGCGCGGTGTTCCGCAGCTCGTGGGGCTCGTCGCCCTCGACGGCTCCGATGAGCGCTTCGACGTCTTCGACCGGGATGGCCTTTGGCAGGCGCATCGGCAGCTTCGGCGGGCGCAGCTGGCGCGACACGTCCGCCTCGATCGTGCCCTCCTCGGCGAGGAACCGGTGCAGCCCCCGCACGGCGGAGAGCACCCGGGCGATCGAGGAGGTGGCGAGCGGCGGTCGG
>JAPSJU010000026.1 GCA_031178025.1 Agromyces sp.
AAGACCGCCACGCGCTCCTCGCTGCCGAGCTTCAGCTCGCTGCGCGCGGCGCGGCGCTCGTCGGGCGTGGGCGGCCGGAACCGCTCGAGGTCCACGCCGTTCGGGATGACCTCGATCCTCGGCCTGATGGCGCCGTAGGTGGCACGCAACTCCGCGGCATCCGACTCCGACAGGCACACCACCGCTCGATGGATGCGGCCGCGGTACCTGACGAGATCGCGCAGGTAGATGAAGACGTGCACGGGGTTGCGGTAGATCCCCCAGAACGACCGGCCGCGCGCGCGCATGGAGGCGAGGAGCAGACCGTGATTGACGTAGACGTCGCCGACGAGCACGTTGTTGTGCGTGATCGTGATCGCATCGGGTCGATCGGCGAGGAATGCGCGGGCGCGTCGCGTGCCGACCGTGCTGAACCAGATCATCTGGCGGCCGCCGCGGAGTCGCGCGAAGATCCTGTTCTTCGGCCACCGCCGCACGGGTGGCGGCTGGGCGTCGAAGAAGGTGAACCGTTCGACGTCCGCGCCGAGCGCGGCGAACTGCTCCTCGAGGTTCCAGGCGACGCCGGCCACGCCGGTGCCGGCGCCGATGTGGGGCACGATCTGCACGATGCGCGTCATGTCGACGGCTCTCCGGTGGCTCCCGTTACCGCTGCCAGCGGCGCCGCCGCCGTCTCGGGCCCGCGGTAGCGCGCCTCGACCCGCACCGGCCCGAGGCGATACAGTGCGGCCCGCCGGCGTGCGGCCCGGCCGCGCTCGCCGGGCAGCGCCGCCGCCCGGCCCATGGCGCCGAGCCACTGCGCGAGGCGGGCGGACTGCCACCCGGATGCGCCGAAGTGCTTGCGCAGGTACCGCTCCTGCGAAGCGTGGAAGTGGGCGTCGCGACGCGTCGGATCACCGCTCGTCGCCGCGCCGGTGTGCCGGGCGAGCACCTCGGGCACGGCGGCGTGCCGCCAGCCGAGCCGGTGCGCGCGGTACGCCCAGTCCGTCTCCTCCGCATAGAGGAAGAAGCGCTCGTCGAACCCGCCGACCTGCGCGAGCGCCTCGGCGCGCAGGAGGAGCACCGAGCCGATGACGAAGCACGGCCCGCGTCGCAGCCGTGCCAGGCCGAGCGCCTCGAGCCAGGTGCCGCTCGGCGACGGGTACGGCCACTCCACGCGCGCCGCCGAGCCGTCGTCGCCCACCTGCGCCGGGCCGACGCTCGCGAGGTCGGTTCGGGCGAGCAGCGCGCGGTGCAGGGCGGCGACGTCGTCGACCGCGACGACCGCATCGGGGTTCAGGAGCAGCACGTCGCCGTCCGGCCGCAGCCGGTCGGCGAGCGCCGCGTTGACGCCTGCGGCGAATCCGCCGTTCCGCCCGGGGTCGAGGTACCGCACGCCGAGTTCGGTGCAGAGCGCGGCGATCTCGGGCATGGAGGAGTTGTCGACGACGGTCATCGGCAGCGACGCGATCGGCTCGAGCGCCCGACGCAACAGCTCCGGCGACCGGTACGCGACGACGACGACCTCGAGGTCGCGCGCGCGTGCGCCGGGAGCGGCCGCCTCGTGTCGCACCGAGCGGTACAGCTCGAGGTAGTCGCTTGCCACGGCGTCCCAGCTGCACGCGGCGGCGCGCGCGCGGCCGGTCGCGCGCAACTCGGCTGCCCGCGTGCCGCCCGCCTCGGTCAGTGCCGTGGCGAGGGCGGACGCGTCGCCCGCCGGTACGACGATCCCGGCCCCGCCCACGACGTCGGGCAGGGCGCCGGCATCGCTCGAGACGACCGGCACGCCGCACGCCATCGCCTCGACGGCGACGCGCCCGAACTGCTCGGTCCACCGCGCCGTCGGCAGCGAGGGCACGGCGAGCACGTCGAGCGTCCGGTAGAAGGCGACGACGTCGTCCGGTGCGAGCGGCCCGACGAACTCGAGACGGTCGGCGAGCCCGGCCGCGATCGCCCGCGCCTCGAGTTCGGGTCGGAGCGGGCCCGTGCCGGCGATCCGCAGCCGGAGGCCGGGGGCGCGTGCGACGGCGTCGACGAGGACGAGGAGCCCCTTCTCCGGTACGAGGCGGCCGAGGAACCCGACGACGATGGGAGCGGCGGGGCCCGGGGCATCCGAGGTCGCCGCATCCGCGGATGCCGGAGCGTCGGCCGGCGTGAATCGCGCCGTGTCGACGCCGAGCGGGATGACGTGCGCGCGACCCGCGAACCCCTTCGATTCGGCGAGGCGCGCCGCGTCCGCGTTGCACGCGGAGATCCCGGATGCCACGCGAAGCGCCCACCGCTCGAACCAGCGGAAGGGCACGGGATACCGCTTGCGCAGGTTCTGGGCGGTGTACAGCACCACCGGTGCGCGCCGAGCCCGAGCCCGCATGGCGCGAAGCACGAGGATCTCCGCCGTGGCGAGGGCGAACGGCTCCTCGTGGATGTCGATGACGTCCCAGCCCTCACCGAGCGCCCGCCAGATGGGACGCGGGTCGTAGAGGAAGAGGGCGGGATGGCGGCCCGCGGTCGCCACGCCGACCACGCGTTCGCCGGCGCGGGGCACGAGCGACACAGTCGTGCCGCCCGCATGCCAGCGACGGGAGCTCAGCAGGAGGACGTCGACGCCGGCGGCGGCGAGGGCGCGCTCGCGACCCCGCCACTCGTCGATGGCGCCGCTGTGTGAGACTCTGAGTACGCGCACCGCACCCCCTCGTCGACTCCTAACGGAAACACTATCCGGCGAGGGGATCCGGGTCGCCGGGGAACCGAGGGGGAAGTGCAGTGGGGGCTGACGAATTCCGGGTGCTCGTCGTCTGTACGGGGAACGTGAACCGGTCCGCGCTCGGCGCGGCGCTGCTCGAGTCGTGGGCGGCGTCGCACCTCGACGCGTCCCTCGCCGAGCGCGTCAGCGTCGGGAGCGCGGGGATCGGCGCACCGGTGGGCGCGCCGATGGGTCCTCGGACGCTCGCGATCGCGCAGGCGCTCGGCGTCGACGGTTCCCGGCATCGGGCGGTGCAGGTCACCGACGAGGCGATCCGCCGTGCGGACCTCGTGCTCGCCTCCTCCGTGCGGCAACGGGATCGACTCCTCGCGGACGTCCCGGGCGCGCTCCGATCGACGTTCACGATCCGCGAGGCCGGTCGGCTCGCCGAACTCATGCCGCCCCGCCCCGCCCCGGGGTCGGTGCAGGAGATGCGCGATCGGGTGGCCGAGCTCGCCCGGAATCGGGCGCTCGCCACGGCCGGCGGTGACATCATCGATCCGCAGGGCAAGGATGACGCGGCCTTCCGGCAGATGGCGCGCGAGGAGGTGCCCCCGCTCGCCCGGCTCGCCCGCGTGCTCCTCGGGATGCCGCCGGGCGACGTCGCCGAAGTCGAGGCGGCGGTCGAGGCGGCGGGATTCCCCCTCGGTGAGGTGCCGCCGGGTCCGGTGGATCCGCGGAGCGATGCGCGGGGGCGCACCCGATGAGCGGGCAGGAGGGCGCGGGCAGCGCTGCGAACAGGGCGCGCCCGCCGCTCCGCGTGCTCCACCTCAACCACACCACCGTCGCCGGCGGCGCGGAGCTCGCACTCGCGCGGATGCTCCGGGCGGGTCCGGGATGGTCGGCGTGCCTGCTCCTTGCTCCGAGCGCCGACCCCGGGCCCGGCGCCTTCGACGCCCTTCCCGCCGGTGTGCGACGACAGGTCACCGGCGTGCGGCATCCCGCCGGCGCGAGCACGGGCGGCGTGGGCGCGGCGGTCACCCTCGGCATGCGGATCCTCGCCCAGGCCATCGCGACGCGTTGCTCGCGCCGCTTCGCCGAGGCGCAGGTGATGGACGCGAACTCGACCCGCTCCGCCGCGTACGGCGGGCTCGCGGCCAGATGGTCGCGCAAGCCGTTCGTGGTGCACCTGCGCGACCTCGTGGACCCGCGCACGCTCGGGGGCTCCGGTCATGCCCTGATGGTGCGGATCGTGCTGCCACGGGCCGACGGGGTCGTCGCGAACTCGCGGACGACCCTCGAGTCGGCGATGCCGCACCTGCGCAAGGACGCACTCGCGGAGGTGATCCCGAGCGCATCGGGCCTGCGCCTCCTGCGTGCCGGCGAGGCGGGCGCACCCGCACCGGTGGCGGATCGACCCGTCCGCACCGTCGGGATGCTCGCCCGGATCGACCCGTGGAAGGGCCAGCACCTGCTCCTCGAGGCCTTCGCCCGCGTGTACCGCGGTCGGGACGTGCGCCTGCAGTTCGCCGGCGACGCGCCGTTCGGCCACGAGGACTACGCGGAGGAGCTGCGCCGACGGGCGGAGGCGCTGGGCGTCGCCGACCAGGTGGACTTCCTCGGCCACGTGGAGGACATCGACGCGCTGCTCGACACGTGGGAGGTGGGCGTGCACGCCTCCACGCGCGTGGAGCCGCTCGGCCAGAACGTGCTGCAGTACCTCGCGGCGGGGCGCCTGGTGATCGCCGCCGACGAGGGCGGTCCGGCGGAGTGGATCGAGGACGGTGTCAACGGACTGCTCGTGCCGTCGCGGGACATCGACGCGCTGGCCTCGGCGCTCGAGCGCCTCGACGGGGATGCGGGGCTGCGGTCCCGGCTCACGGCGGCAGCCCCGCACACCCCCGGCCTGCTCGACGATGCCGCCGTCGCACGCGCACACGCGGCGTTCTACGACCGGGTCGTGCGGCAGGCGGCATCCGGGCGCGCTCGCGCGCGCTGACGGCCGGATCTGCGCGCACGTACGCCGACGTCGGACCTCAGTGCGCGGGCGTCGCCTGCGGCGGCAGGACGGCGATGAGCGGGTGGTCCTTCGGGATGACGCCGACCTTCGCGGCCCCGCCCGGCGAACCGACCTCGTCGAAGAACTCGACGTTCGCCCTGTAGTAGTCGGCCCAGACCTCCGGCAGGTCGTCCTCGTAGTAGATGGCCTCGACCGGGCACACCGGCTCGCAGGCCCCGCAGTCGACGCACTCGTCGGGGTGGATGTAGAGCGAGCGCTCGCCCTCGTAGATGCAGTCGACGGGGCACTCGTCGATGCACGCCCGGTCCTTGACGTCGACGCAGGGCAGCGCGATGACGTACGTCACGAGCCGACGAGCGCGCCGGAGCGCGAGATCTCGACCTGCTCGTCGCGTGCGACGACCTTCACGCGCTCCCGCACGACGTCGGCGTACGCCGCGGCGGTCGGCTCCCACGTCGCGCCGAGTCCCCGTTCGTGTGCATCGAGGGCGAGCCAGCCGGCCCAGGTCGTGAAGCGGATGCCGCGGGCCTCGAGCAGCGCGAAGATCTCGTCGCCCTCCGCTCCCGGGGCGTCGGCCGGCTCGGGGAGCCGGCCCTCCGCGGCATCCGCGAGCAGGTTCGTGACCGTCTCAAGGGCGTCGCCCTTCGTGTGGCCGATGAGGCCCACCGGTCCGCGCTTGATCCAGCCGGTGGCGTACACGCCCGGGATCGGCGCGCCGGACGCATCCGTCACCCGGCCGCCCTGGTTCGGGATCACCGCGGCGCGCTCATCGAACGGCACGCCGTCGATGGGCGAGCTCGCATAGCCCACCGCGCGATAGACCGCCTGCACGGCGACGTCGACGAGTTCGCCCGTGCCTTCGACCGAGCCGTCGCCGACGGGGCGCGTGCGCTCGAAGCGCACCCCCTCCACGCGGTCGGTGCCGAGCACCTCGACGGGCGTGTACAGGAAGTGCAGGTGCAGGCGGCGCGACGCCGTCGACGCCTCGCCGGCGGGCTTCCGCCACCCGTTCAGCGTGCGGGTCATGACCTTGACCTGGTTGTTCGAGGCGTGCAGCTGCTCGGCGTGCGGGTCGTTCGCGGCACGGTCGAAGTCGTCGTCGTAGACCACGATGTCGACGTCGGGGAGCTCGCCGAGTTCGCGCAGCTCGATCGGGGTGAACTTCACGTGGCCGGGCCCGCGGCGGCCGAACACGTGCACGTCGGTCACGGGCGAGGCCTCGAGGCCTGCCGCCACGTTCGCCGGGATGTCGGTCGAGAGCAGGTCCTTCGGGTGCTTCGCGAGCACGCGGGCGATGTCGAGCGCGACGTTGCCGTTGCCGATCACCGCGATCTGCTCGGCGTCGAGGGGCCATTCGCGCGGCACGTCGGGGTGCCCGTCGTACCAGGCGACGAAGTCGGCCGCTCCGTAGGAGCCGGGCAGGCCGACGCCGGGGATGTCGAGCCCGGCGTCCTTCAGGGCTCCGGTCGCGAAGACGACGGCGTCGTAGCGGGCTCGGAGCTCGTCGACGCTCACGTCCCGTCCGACCTCGACGTTGCCGATGAGCCGGATGGTGCCGGCGTCGAGCATCTCGTGCAGCGAGTTCACGATGCCCTTGATGCGCGGGTGGTCGGGCGCGACGCCGTAGCGGATGAGGCCGTACGGCGCGGGCAGGGACTCGAACAGGTCGATCGCGACCTCGCCGCCGGCCTCGGAGACCTGGCGGTTCAGGATGTTGCCGGCGTAGATGCCGGCAGGGCCGGCTCCGACGATCGCGACGCGAAGGGAACGGGTCATTGCTGGGGTGCCTCTCGGTGGGGGAGTCGGGTCTCGGTGGCGTTCATGGCGACGACGTCGGGAGCATACGTGCTCAGCCTGACCACATCCCCGACGACGACGACGGCGGGTGAGCGGATGCCACGCCGCGCCGCCTGCCAGGCGATCGTGTCGAGCGTGCCGACGGTCACGCGCTGGCGGGGTCCGTAGCCGTCCTCGATGATCGCGACGGGGCAGTCGCCGCCCCGCCCGCCGCGGGCGAGCGTGATGGCGGAGTTCGCGAGCGTGCCGATGCCCATGAGGAGCACGACCGTGTGGTCGCGGCCGCCGCCGAGGGACTGGATCTGGTCGTGTCCCGTGACGACGGTGAACGTCGTCGCGAGGCCGCGGTGGGTCAGCGGGATCCCGGCGATCGCCGGCACGGAGGTCGCGCTCGTGATGCCGGGCACGACGTCGACGTCGATGCCGTGGTCACGGCAGTGCGCGACCTCCTCGCCGCCGCGGCCGAAGATGTACGGATCGCCGCCCTTCAGGCGCACCACCCGCTTGCCGTCACGAGCGAGGGCGACGAGCAGGGCGTTGATCGCGTCCTGCGGCACCGCGTGGTGTCCGGGGAGCTTGCCGACGTCGACGACCTCGGCGCGGAGCACGACGCCGTCGGCGGCGAGCCCGTCGAGCACGCCTCGCGCGCCGAGCCGGTCGGCGACGATGACGTCGGCCGCCTCGAGTGCGCGGAGGCCGCGGATCGTGAGCAGGCCCGGGTCACCCGGCCCCGCTCCGACGAGCGTGACCGCGCCGGGGGCGACGCCGGTCATCGCGCACCCCCGTGCACGAGGAGACCGCGACGTCGCAGCATCCGGCGCTCGAGCGGTGCGAAGAAGGCCAGCTCGATGAGGATGCCGATCGCGAGGATCACGAGGATGGTCGCGAGCACACCCCCGAGGTCGGCGAGCTCGCGGCTCTGCTGGAGCATGGAACCGAGGCCGAATCCGATCGTGCCGCCGACGGCGATGATCTCCGCGGCCATGAGCGAGCGCCACGAGAACGCCCATCCCTGTTTCAGGCCCGCGACGTACCCGGGCAGGGCGGCGGGCAGCACGATGAGCAGGGCCAGTCGGGCGGGTCCCGCGCCGAGCACCGTGCCCACCCGGCGCAACTGCGGCGGCACCTGCTCGATGCCCGAGATGAGCCCGTTCACGATGGACGGCACGGCGCCCATGAGCACGACGAAGTAGACCGTCGCGTCAGTGAGGCCGAACCAGATGATCGCGGCGGGGACCCACGCGACCGACGGCAGCACCTGCAGCCCGGAGATGATGGGACCCATCGCACGCCGGAGCGGCCTGACCTCGGCGAGGAGGAGCCCGAGGGGGGTACCGACGGCCACGGCGATGAGGAAGCCGAGCACGCCGCGCTCGAGGCTCGTCGCGACGGCGAGCTGCACGCGCCCCGCCTCCCAGGACTGCGAGATCGCCCCGACCACGTCGAGCGGGCCGGGCACGATGTCGGGACGCGGCTGGGCGATCATCACGGTGAGCTGCCACGCCGCGACGAGGGCGACGACGAACACGATCGGCGGCACGACGCTCGTCGTGAGGCGACGCCAGGCGCCGGGCGCCCGATCGGGGTCGGTCTGCAGGCGGTCGAGGCCGGCCTCGAGGCTGCGGAGGTCGTCGTGGCCGGGGGTCGCGGACGCCCGTCCGGCGTCGGCGCCGGCGGTGGCGGTGCTCGAGTCGAGCAGGGCGGTCGTGTCATGCGGCATTTCGGCGGATCTCCTTCCGGAGCTGCTCGGTGATCTCGATCGAGAGGGACGCGACCTCGGGCGACTCGATGCGCCGCCCCTCGGTCGTGCCGATGCGCCACTCGCCCGCGATCCGGCCGGGACGGCTCGAGAGCAGCACGACGCGCTCGCCGAGGCGAGCCGCCTCGCGCACGTTGTGGGTGACGAAGACGATCGTGCGACCGGTGCGGCGCCAGACGCGCTCGAGCTCCTCGTGCAGGAGGTCGCGCGTGATGGCGTCGAGCGCGGCGAACGGCTCGTCCATGAGCAGCACGGGCCGGTCCTGGGCCAGCGAGCGCGCGAGGGCGACGCGCTGGCGCATGCCGCCTGAGAGCTCGTGCGGACGCTTCTCGGCGGCATCCGCGAGGTTCACGGTGTCGAGGAGTTCGAGCGCCTCGCCGCGCCGAGCGGCCCGCGGCACGCCTCGGAGCCGCAGTGCGAGCTCGACGTTCTGCCGGGCGGTGAGCCACGGCATGAGCGCCGACTCCTGGAACATCACGGCCGCGCCTCCCGGTGGCACGTCGATGGTGCCGGTCGTCGGCCGGTCCAGGCCGGCGATGAGGTTCAGCAAAGTGGACTTGCCGCAGCCGGACGCCCCGAGCAGGCAGACGAACTCGCCGGTCCGGATCGAGAGGTTCACGTCGTCGAGCACGAGCGGGCCGGCGCCGAAGCGCTTGCCGAGGTGCTCGATGCGGATCGCCGTCTGCTCGCTCATCGGATGCCCCTACTCCTCGCCGAGGCCGCCGGCCGAGACCGGCTCGGCGCCGTCGGCCTCGAGCAGCTCGTTCAGCAGTCGCAGGTCGAAGAGGCCGTCGATCGAGCCGTCCTTCTGCGTGCCGGCCGCGACGCCGTCGGCGACGAGGGTCTCGAAGGCCTCGGCGCGGGGGTCGACCGAGAAGGCCACGTGCTCGAGCGCGCGGGCGATCACGGCGTCGGCGAGCGGCGCACCCGTCTCGGTTTCGAGGGCCGCATTGATGACCGCGGGCGCCTCGTCCGCGTGCTCGGCGAGCCAGTTGACGGAGGCCACGTGACCCTCGAGCAGCGCCTGCACCGTCTCGGGGTGCTGCGCGAGGAACTCGGCGCGCACGAGCAGCACGGTCGTCGGAAACGCGCCGTCCTCCCAGAGCTCCGCCTCGTCGACGAGCACGTGCGCGCCGTTGCCGCCGTCGGCGAGCAGGCGCGACACCCACGGTTCGGGCAGCCAGGCGCCGTCGACGTCTCCCTGCTGGAACAGGGTGAGCGTCTGCGCGTTCTCGGTCGGGGTGATGCGCACGTCGCCGCCGCCCGTGGTGTCGGTCTCGAAGCCCTCGCCGTCGAGCCAGGAGCGCAGCGCGACATCCTGCGTGTTGCCGAGCTGCGGGGTCGCGACCGTGGCGCCCTCGAGCTCGCCGGCCGAGTCGATGCCCCCGCGCACGACGAGCGCCGCGCCGCCGGTCGCGGCGCCCGCGACGATGTGCGCCGAGTGGCCGCCGGACTGGATGAAGGTGTTGATCGCCGGATTCGGTCCGAGGTACGCGGCGTCGATGGCGCCGGCCGAGAGCGCCTCGATCGCCGCCGGACCGGCGTTGAGCACCTGCGTCGTGAGCGTCGTGTCGCCGAGCGCGTCGGCGAACAGGTTCCGGTCGACCCCCACGAGCGCCGGCGCATGGGTGACGTTCGCGAAGTAGCCGAGTCGCAGCTCGGCGGCGGGCCCGGTGGGCGCCCCGCCGGCATGACCGGCGGCCGGAGCCGCGCAGCCGCTCAGGGCGAGCACCGCGGCGGCGACGATCGCGGCCGCGAGCATCATGCCGCCCACCAGGCCGAGGCCGGTGCGGGCGCGAGACGTCGCGTTCATGCTGCTGCTCCTTCGGTGCCGGTGGTGCGGGTACGGGCTGGGACGATCGTCGTTCAGGCGGCGGGCGGGGTGACGATCGCGGCGGCGAGGGTCGCGCCGTCCTGCGGGTGGATCACGAGGAACGCCCCCGCACGGCGGTGCTCGGCGTAGGGCTCGACGGGGAGCTCGGCGGAGAGCTTCAGGGCGACCTGGCCGATGTCGTTCGCGTCGAGCCGGTCGGCCGGCTGCAGTTCGAGCGTCGCAAGGTCGCGACGACCGTGCACGGCAGTGATGAGGGCCTGCACGGTGGACGTGCCGGTCTTCACCAGCACGCGAGCGCCCGGCGTGAGTGGGCGCGCGTCGAGCTGGAAGAGCGCGGCCTCGAGCTCGCGTCGCGGGGTCGGCAGTGAACCGGATGCCGCGATCACGGCGCCGCGCGCGGCGTCGATCTCGTCGGCGAGCCGCAGCGACACCGATTGCGGCGCGGATGCCGCGTCGAGCTGCACGGCCCCGGCGTCGATGCCCGTGACGGTCGTCGTCGCGCCGCCGGGGAAGACCTGCACCTCATCGCCGACGCGCACGGTGCCGGACGCGATGCGTCCCGCGAAGGCCCGGTAGTCGCGGTACGACTCGGCGTCGACGTCGGGAGCCAGGGCGCCCTGCGGGCGGACGACGAGCTGCACCGGCATCCGCAGCGCCTCGAGCTCGGTCTCGAGCTCGTCGAGCGACGGGAGCGACTCGAGCAGTTCGAGCAGCGCCGGCCCGGTGTACCAGGGCGTGTTCGCCGAGCGCGCCACGATGTTGTCGCCCGCGAGCGCGGAGACCGGGATGACGTGGGCCTCGGGGAGCCCGAGCTCGCGGGTGAGCGCCGTGACGTCGGCCGCGACCGTGTCGAACGCCGACTGCGCGTACGCGAGCAGGTCGATCTTGTTCACCGCCACGATGACGTGCGGCACGCGCAGGAGTTGCACCACCGCGAGGTGGCGCCGGGTCTGCTCGAGCACGCCCTTGCGCGCGTCGACGAGCACGACGACCGCGTCGGCCGTCGTGGCGCCGGTGACCATGTTGCGCGTGTACTGCACGTGACCGGGGCAGTCGGCGAGGATGAACGAGCGCCGGCCCGTCGAGAAGTACCGGTACGCGACGTCGATCGTGATGCCCTGCTCGCGCTCGGCACGCAGTCCGTCGGTGAGGAGGGCGAAGTCGATGGCGCCGGGCTCGCCGCCGAAGCCGCGCTCGGCGCTCGTGCGGGCGACCGATTCGAGCTGGTCGGCGAGGATCGCCTTCGAGTCGTGCAGCAGCCGGCCGACGAGGGTCGACTTGCCGTCGTCGACCGAGCCGGCGGTCGCGAAGCGGAAGAGTGCGTCGCCCATCAGAAGTACCCGTCCTTCTTGCGGTCCTCCATGGCGGCCTCCGAGATGCGATCGTCGGCGCGTGTCGCGCCGCGCTCGGTGAGGGTCGACGTGGCGACCTCCCGCACGACCTCGGCGACGGATGCGGCATCCGATTCGACCGCCCCCGTGCAGCTCATGTCGCCGACCGTGCGGTATCGCACCGTGCGGCGCTCCACGTGCTCGCCCGGCCGCGCCGGCGACACCTCGGAGACCGCGCGCCACATGCCGTCGCGCCGGTACACCTCGCGCTCGTGCGCGTAGTAGAGCGGCGGCAGCTCGATGCCCTCGCGCTCGATGTAGCGCCACACGTCGAGCTCGGTCCAGTTCGAGATGGGGAAGGCCCGCACGTGCTGGCCGACGGTGTGTCGGCCGTTGTAGAGGTCCCAGAGCTCCGGGCGCTGGTTGCGCGGGTCCCACTGGCCGAACTCGTCGCGGAGGCTCAGGATGCGCTCCTTGGCGCGAGCCTTGTCCTCGTCGCGTCGCGCACCGCCGAAGACCGCGTCGTGACGGCCCGCGGCGATCGCGTCGAGGAGGGGGAGCGTCTGCAGCGGATTGCGGGTGCCGTCGGCTCGCTCCTGCAGGCGGCCGTCGTCGAGGTAGTCCTGCACGGCGGCGACCTCGAGGCGCAGGCCGAGGCGGGCGACGGTGCGGTCGCGGAAGTCGATCACCTCGGGGAAGTTGTGACCCGTGTCGACGTGCAGCACGGGGAACGGCACCTTCGCCGGCCAGAACGCCTTCGCGGCGAGGTGCAGCACGAGGACCGAGTCCTTGCCGCCCGAGAAGAGCAGCACCGGGCGCTCGAACTCCGCGACGACCTCGCGGATGATGTGGATCGACTCGGACTCGAGGGTGTCGAGGGCACCCAGTCGCGAGGGGCTCGTCAGCGTGTCGATGGCGCTCATAGGTGCAACCCGCATTCCGTCTTGTCGAGACCGGCCCAGCGGCCCGACCTCGGGTCCGCGCCCGCAGCGACGGGCTTCGTGCAGGGCTCGCAGCCGATCGACGGGTAGCCCTGCGTGAGCAGCTCGTGCACGGGCACGCCGAAGGCACCCGCGTAGTCGATGAGGTCGTCGAAGCTCCACGCGGCGAGCGGGTTCACCTTCACGAGGCCGTTCCGTTCGTCCCACGCCACGAGCGGCGTGGTCGTGCGGGTGGGCGCCTCATCTCGGCGCACGCCCGTGAACCACAGCTCGTATCCCGTGAGCGCCCGGTGCAGCGGTGCGACCTTGCGACGCGCGCAGCAGAGGCCGGGGTCGCGTGCGAAGAGCGTCGCGCCGAACTCGGCATCCTGCTCGGCGACGGTCTGCTCGGGCAGCACGTCGACGACGCGCACGTCGAGCGCGGATGCCACGCGATCCCGGGTCTCGTAGGTCTTCGCGAAGTGGTACCCCGTGTCGAGGAACAGCACGTCCACCCCGGGCATCGACTGCGCGACCACGTGCGGGAGCACGGCGTCGGCCATCGAGCAGGCGACCGCCGTGGCCTCCGTCGCGAAGTTGCGGGCGACCCAGGCGACGACCTCGTAGGCGGATGCCTCGCCGTCGGTGAGGCTGCCCAGCTCGGCGTTCCCCTGCTCCGCGAGGGCGCGCAGCTCCTCGTGGCGCCGAAGCGTCGTGGCGCGCGGTGCGAGGCCGATGTTCCGCGCGCTCACTGCAGGGCCTCCTCGTCGGCTCGATGCGCCCACTCGGCGAAGGTCTCGTCGCCGGCGACGTCGCGCTGCGCGAGGTAGCGGCGCACGACGCGCTCGACGTAGTCGGCGAGGCCGTCGGCGGTGACCTTGAGGCCGCGCACCGTACGCCCCGTGCCCGCCTCCTCGCGCGTCGTCGAGGCCAGGCCGCCGCCGAGGTGCACCTGGAAGCCGGGCGTCTGCCCGCCGTCGCCGTCGGGGAGGAGCTGTCCCTTCAGGCCGATGTCGGCGGTCTGGATGCGGGCGCAGGAGTTGGGGCAGCCGTTCACGTGCAGGCTGATGGGGTGGGGCACGTCGATGCCCGCGAGGCGCTCCTCGAGCGCGATCACGGCGTTCGTCGCGGTCTGCTTCGTCTCGACGATGGCGAGCTTGCAGAACTCGATGCCCGTGCACGCGATCGTGCCGCGGCGGAAGAGGCTCGGCCGGGCCTGCAGGCCGAGGGCGTCGAGTTCGGCGATCACCCGCTCGACGTGCTGCTCCTCGATGTCGAGGAGCACGAGCTTCTGGTGCGGCGTGGTGCGCAGGCGACCGGAGCCGACCCGCTCGAGCAGTTCGGCGAGGCTCGTGAGGATCGACCCCGAGATGCGGCCGACGAACGGCGTCACGCCGAGGTAGAAGCGGCCGTCCTTCTGCCGGTGCACGCCGACGTGGTCGCCCTGCGTGGTGGGCTTCGGGGCGGCGGGCCCGTCGGGCAGCGGCCCGCCGAGGTACTCGGTCTCGAGCACCTCGCGGAACCTCTCGGCGCCCCAGTCGGCGACGAGGAACTTGAGCCGGGCCTTGTTGCGCAGGCGCCGGTACCCGTAGTCGCGGAAGATCGCGGTGACGCCGTACCAGACGTCGGCGACCCGCTCGGGTGCGACGAACGCGCCGAGGCGCACGGCGAGGTGCGCGTTCGTCGAGAGCCCGCCGCCGACCCAGAGGTCGTAGCCGACGCCGAGCTCGGGATGCTCGACGGCGACGAACGCGACGTCGTTGATCTCGTGGACGACATCCTGGCTCGGGTGGCCCGTGATGGCGGACTTGAACTTGCGCGGGAGGTTCGCGAGCTCGGGGTCGCCGATGTACCGCTCCTGGATCTCCTCGATCTGCGGCGTGGGGTCGAGGAGCTCGTCGGCGGCGATGCCGGCGACCGGGGATCCGAGGATGACCCGCGGCACGTCGCCGCACGCCTCGGTGGTGCTGAGGCCCACCGACTCGAGGCGTCGCCAGATCTCGGGCACGTCCTCGACGCGGATCCAGTGCAGCTGGATGTTCTGGCGGTCGGTGAGGTCGGCGGTGTCGCGGCCGAACTCGGTCGAGATGCCGCCGATGACGCGCAACTGCGCCGTGGTGAGCTGGCCGCCGTCGATGCGCACCCGCAGCATGAAGTACTCGTCCTCGAGCTCGTGCGGCTCGAGCGTCGCCGTCTTCCCGCCGTCGATTCCGGGCTTGCGCTGCGTGTAGAGGCCCCACCAGCGGAAGCGGCCGTGCAGGTCGGTGCCGTCGATGCTGTGGAACCCGCCCTTGGCGTAGATCGTCTCGATGCGCTCGCGCACCGAGAGGCCGCCGTCCTCCTGCTTCCACACCTCGTTCGGGTTCAGCGGGGCGGTGCCGTCGACCTTCCACTGCCCGTGCGGGCGGGACGCGGGGCGTGCCGGACGATCAGCGCGTGCGGGGCGGTCGACGCGTCCGGGTCGTTCGGGGGCATCGGCGCTCGCCGGGCGCGCGGGGGCGGCATCCGTCGCCGTGGGTGTCGTCACGATGTCGTCCTTCCTCAGCCGGCGCATGCAGCGCGAAGCGG
>JAPSJU010000254.1 GCA_031178025.1 Agromyces sp.
AGGGCACGGCGACGCGGAGCGCGCTCGACATCGCGATCTCCTTCGACGCGGTCGGCGGCGAGCACAACGCGCTCACGGCCAAGGAGTACACCTGCTACTACGCCAAGGTGCAAGACCGGGACCTGCCCATGGCCGTCGCGGTGCTGGCCGACATGTTCACGTCCTCCCTGCTCGACCCCGTCGAGTTCGACAACGAACGTGGCGTCATCCTCGAGGAGCTGTCGATGGCGGGCGACGATCCCGCCGACGTCGCCAACGAGCGCTTCTTCGAAGCCGTGCTGGGGGAGCATCCGCTCGGCCGGCCGATCGGCGGCAGCCCTGAGACGATCCGGGCGGCGACGCGCGACGCGGTGCTCGAGCACTACCGGGCGAACTACCGGCCGCAGGACCTCGTCGTCACCGTCGCGGGGGCCGTCGACCATGACCTGCTCATCGCCGAGCTCGAGCGAGCACTGTCGGCAGCGGGCTGGGACCCCGCCGTCGAGGCGCCGCCCGTTCCGCGCCGCACCACGATCGCCGCAACGCTCGCCGCCGGTCCGGCGATCACGATCGTGCCGCGCCCGACCGAGCAGGTGAACCTCCTGCTCGGCGTGCCCGGGCTCGTCGCGACCGATGCCCGGCGCCCCACGATGAGCGTGCTGAATGCGATCTTCGGTTCGGGCATGTCCTCCCGCCTGTTCCAGCAGGTGCGGGAGCGCCGCGGGCTCGCCTACTCGGTCTACTCGTTCGCGCCCGGGTACTCGGACGCCGGGCTGTTCGGCATGTACGCCGGCTGCGCGCCGGCGAAGGCCGGCACGGTCGCCGCGCTGATGCGCACCGAGCTCGAACGGGTCGCCGAGCACGGTGTCACCGCGGACGAGCTGCGACGCGCATCGGGCCAGCTGGCGGGAGCGTCCGCGCTCGCGCTCGAGGACTCCGACACGCGGATGTCGCGGCTCGGCCGAGCCGAGCTCACGCTCGGCGAGTTCGTCGACCTCGACGAGGCGCTGCGCCGCATCAACCTGGTCACGGCCGGCGATGTGCAGGCGCTCGCAGCCGACCTCGTCGGGCGTCCGTTCTCGCTGGTCGCCGTCGGCGCCGCCGACGAGTCCGCCTTCGGCGCCGTCGTCGAACCGGCGACGGCGGCATCCAGCACCGACATCGCGTGAGTGCGCCACCACCCAGCCACAGGAGAGCGGAATCTTGCCACACCATCTCTACCTCGTCCGTCACGGCGAGCAGCTCGACGCCGAGCACGGGCTTCCCGACGGGCCGCTCTCGCCGCGGGGGCGGAGGCAGGCGGAGCTGCTCGCCGAGCGCCTCGGCGGCATCCCGTTCGACAACGCATGGCATTCACCGCTGCAGCGGGCGGCCGAGACGGCGGCCATCATCGCGGCGAAGATGCCGGCACTGAAGCCCGAGCCGTCGGCGCTCCTCTTCGACTGCGTGCCCTCCGGACCGGCGCCCGAGACGCCGAAGGTCTACGACCCCTTCTTCGGCTCCGTCACCGATGCCGAGATCGACGCCGGCCGCGCCCAGATGGCCGATGCGGCCGCCGAGTTCCTGCGTTCGCATCGCGAGGACCGGCACGACCTCCTGATCACCCACAACTTCGTGATCGCCTGGCTCGTGCGCGAGGCGCTCGGCGCGCCCGACTGGCGGTGGCTGTCGATCAGCCAGGCGAATTGCGGCCTCACGGTGCTGACGCAGAAGTCCGGACGTCCGTGGAGCCTGATGTCGCACAACGACCTCGCGCACCTGCCGTTCGAGCTGCGCACCGGGCTGTCGGAACCGTATTCGGTCTGACCCACCCGGACCGGGGCGTCAGGTGAGCCGCTTGCCGTACCAGTGCGTGGCGTTCGGGTTCTCGTTGTACGGCGCGATCTCGGCGAACCCGTTCGAGCGGTAGAGGCCGCCGGCGGCGGCGAGGCTCGCATTCGTGTCGAGCACGAGTTCGGCCGCTCCGAACCCGACCGCGCGGCGTTCGAGCTCCTCGAGCAGCCGCCGCCCCGCTCCGCGCCCTCGAGCGGCCGGGGCGAGCCACAGGTGCTTGACCTCGAAGCGCTCGCCGCCGCTCGCCGGGTCGGGAGCGATGCGGCGCACGCCGCCGCATCCGATGGTTTCGTTCTCATCGTCGACCGCGAGGAACACGCCGGCCGGGGGAGTGAACTGCGCCGTCGTGGGGTACGTGGGCCGGTACTCGCCCTGCTCGGCAGGGAAGCCTGCCGCGCGTTCGGCGAAGTACGCCTGCAACAGCCCCAGCGCCTCGGCGCCCTCGACGTCGACCTCTCTGAACCGCATGCGTCCACCCTACGGCGAGGGGCGGTGGCCGGGCGCGCGACGGCGGCGGCGCTGCTGCGGTGCCGCCTTGGTAGGGTGAATCACGTGACGATACGGGTGGCCGTGGCGGGAGCCACAGGCAAGATGGGGCGGCTGGCGGTCCGGCTCATCGAGGCATCCGACGACCTCGAGGTGCACGCGCTGCTCGATTCCCGATCGAGCCTCGACGAGATGCTCGGCGCGGATGTCGCGCTCGACGTGACCCATCCCGCCGCGAGCGCGGCGATCGTGGAATTCGCGACCGGTGCGGGCATCCCCATCGTGGTCGGCACCTCCGGCTGGTCGTACGACCGCATCGCCCAGATCTCGCACGCCATGCGCGACCACGAGGACGCCGGCGCGGTGCTCTTCATCCCGAACTTCTCGATCGGCAGCGTGCTCGGCTCGGCGTTCGCGGCGCTCGCGGCTCCGTACTTCGACTCGATCGAGATCGTCGAGGCGCACCATGCCGGCAAGGTCGATTCGCCGTCCGGCACCGCCGTGCGCACCGCCGAGCTGATCGGCGAGGCCCGGGCGGCGACGGGGCCCGTCTCCGCCCCGCACGCCGACCAGCGGGCGCGCGGCCAGCTCGTCTCCGGCGTGCCCGTGCACAGCCTTCGCGTGTCGGGGATGCTCGCCGAGCAGCGGGTGGTGCTCGGCGGCGACGGCGAGACGCTCACGCTCAGCCACTCCACCCTGTCGCCCTCGTCGTACGAGCGCGGCATCCTGCTCGCCCTGCGGAGCGCCCCCGAGGCGTCCGGCGTCGTCGTCGGACTCGACGCCCTGCTC
The DNA here is from genome assembly GCA_031178025.1 of Agromyces sp. Taxonomy (GTDB): domain Bacteria; phylum Actinomycetota; class Actinomycetes; order Actinomycetales; family Microbacteriaceae; genus Agromyces. The sequence continues at coordinate 3,088 of JAPSJU010000254.1, forward strand.
GATCTCGGCATCCCGGGCACCGCCCGATGACGACCAGGGCGGGCGCGCTCCTCATGGCAGCGCTGCTCGCGCTGTACCTCGTGCTCGTCGGCTGGCGCGCGGTGCAGTTCGTCGCGACCGGCGAACCCGTGGCGGTCGGCATCGGCGTCGCGCTCGTCGTGCTGCCGGTCATCGCGGCGTGGGCGCTCTGGCGCGAGATCGCGTTCGGCGTGCGCTCGCAGGCGCTCGTGCGCCGACTCGAGACGGAAGGCGAGCTCCACCTCGGCCTGCCGCTCCTGGCGAGCGGACGCCCGGATCGCGCGGCGGCGGACGCCGCGTTCCCCGCCTTCCGCGAGGCGGCCGAGGCGAATCCAGGCTCCTGGCGGGCATGGCTCCGACTCGGGCTGGTCTACGACGCCGCAGGCGACCGCAGGCGGGCCCGTGCCGCCGTGCGGCGCGCCATCACGCTCGAGCGGGCGGGGCGCTGAGCATCGCGTCGAGCGCCGCTTCGACGGT
>JAPSJU010000027.1 GCA_031178025.1 Agromyces sp.
CCGTGGGCTTCGGCGTGCTGACGCTCGATGACGAAGCCCAGGGCCTCGACCGTGCCGGCCTTCCCGGCTCGAAGGAGGACAAGGGCCGCGAGGCGGCCGAAGCCGCGATCGCCACGGCCAGGGCCCTGCAGGCGCGGAGATAGGCTGCACGCATGGACGTCCTGAGAATCATCCTGCTCATCGCCCACTTCGTCGGACTGGCGATGCTGCTCGGCGGATTCCTCGTGCAGCAGAAGGCCATCGCGGGCGGCGAGGGCAGGGTGCTGCCCATCATGTGGCGCGGCGCCCTCGTGCAGCTCGTCACCGGCCTGCTCCTCGTCGGGGTCATCGAGATGGGCGGGCTGTTCGAGCTGGACAACGGGCGGATCGCCGTGAAGCTCATCGTCGCGCTCGCCGTCGCGGTGCTCGCCTTCCTGTACCGCAGGAAGGACCCCGCGCCGAGCTGGGCGCTGTGGACGATCGGCACGTTGACGCTCGCGAACATCGTCGTCGCCGTCGCCTGGCCCTGACGCCGTTCAGCGCACCACGGGCACCGTTCGTCGTGGCCGATTCGCACGCGATCGCCGTGGAACATAAAGTTGTGCGGTTGCCACAAGCGACGATTCCCCTGCTCCGCGCCGCAGACCACGCCTGACCGACGTGCTCGTCGCGGGGCCGTTCCACTCGTTCCCCACGGAGTCTCGCAGGCGATGTCCTCACCCACCTCGACGGCCGCATCGGCCGCCCCCACCACACCAGCCAATCCCCGCAGCCGAGTCGTACTCGCAAGCCTCATCGGCACGACGATCGAGTTCTACGACTTCTACGTCTACGCCACGGCGGCGGTGCTCGTGTTCCCGCACCTCTTCTTCCCCACGGGGAACACGACGTCCGCCCTGCTGTCCTCCTTCGCCATCTTCGGCGCCGCGATGGTCGCACGGCCGCTCGGCGCCGTGCTCTTCGGTCACCTCGGCGACAAGCACGGCCGCAAGGCCACGCTTGTCGGCGCCCTCCTCACGATGGGGATCGCGACCTTCCTCATCGGCGTGCTGCCCACCTACACGGCGGTGGGATGGTTCGCCCCGATCATGCTCGTGATCCTGCGCCTCGCCCAGGGCTTCGCGCTCGGCGGCGAATGGTCGGGCGCAGCGCTCGTCGCGACCGAGAACGCCCCGGCGGGCAAGCGCGCCTGGTACGGCACGTTCCCGCAGCTCGGCGCGCCCATCGGATTCATCATCGCGAACGGGCTCTTCCTCATCATCGCCGCGCTCCTCCCCTCGGAGGACCCGACGATGCCGTCGCAGGCGTTCCTCGACTGGGGCTGGCGGATCCCGTTCCTGTTCTCGATCGTCATGGTCGCCGTCGGTCTCTGGGTGCGGCTGCGACTCGTCGAGTCCACTGCGTTCTCGAAGGCCGCCGAGCAGGGCAAGCTCGCCCGCCTTCCCCTCGCGACCGTCTTCAGGAGCCACTGGAAGCAGCTCATCCTCGGCACGTTCTTCATGCTCGCGACCTACGTGCTCTTCTACCTCATGACGACGTTCTCGCTGAGCTACGGCCGCGCCGCCGTGGAGCCCGCGGAGGACACGCTGCCGGGCCTCGGGTACTCGTACACGACCTTCGTGCTCATGCTCATCGGCGGCGTGGTGTTCTTCGGGATCTTCACGCTGCTCTCCGGGCCATGGGCCGACCGCTGGGGCCGTCGTCGCACGCTCATCTGGGTGACGCTCGGCATCATCGTGTTCGGCCTCGTCTGGGTGCCGATGCTCAGCGCCGGCTTCTGGGGCGTCATGCTCTGGCTCATCGTCGGCTTCGCCCTCATGGGCATGACGTTCGGCCCCATGGGTGCCCTCCTGCCGGAGCTGTTCCCCACCAACGTGCGCTACACGGGCTCGGGAGTGTCCTACAACGTCTCGTCGATCCTGGGTGCCGCCGTCGCCCCGTTCATCGCCGTGGCGCTGTGGCAGGCGGGGGCCGGAAGCCCGTTCTGGGTGGGCGTCTACCTGTCGGCCATGGCGGTGCTGACCCTCATCGCGCTGCTCGTCTCGACGGAGACGAAGGACGTCGACATGGACGCCTGATCATGATCGGCACGAGGGGGCGGATGCTGCGGCATCCGCCCCCTCGTCGTTCGCGAGCGCGTCGCGCCAACCCCCTTCTGCGCTTCGGTGGTGCGGCGTACCATGTCAGCGAACAGGGCCGCCCGAGTCATCCGTCGGCACCGTCGACGCTCGGCCGCCCAGGGCGGATCATGCAGCGATGAACATGACGATGGACATGATGAAGGGCGCGATGTCGTCGTCGGGCATGCCGATGCAGGGCATGGATCCGATGGTGATGCAGGAGTGCATGGAGGCCCTCTCCGCATGCATGCAGGCGTGCGTGATGTGCGCCGATGCGGACGCGGGCGAGGGCATGGGTCGGTGCGGCGCGCTCTGCGCCAATTGCGCCGACATGTGCGACACGATGATGCGGATGATGCTGCGGGTGAGCGGCTGGGACATGCAGGTGATGTCGTCGATGATGCAGTCGACCGTCATGATGATGCGCGCCTGCTCGGCGGAATGCCAGATGCACGCCGAGATGAGCGAGCATTGCCGCATGTGCGCGATGGCGTGCGATCAGGCCGTGGCCGCCATGGAGAAGATGATGGGCTCCATGAGCGGGGCGATGCCGATGGCGTGACCCTCGCGCGTCAGGCGGCGGCGACGCTGAACCGCGCGGCGCCGACCGCCACCACACCGTAGACGCCGTGGAGCGCGACGGGGTCACCCGCTGCGACCGCTCCGCCGAATCCGTCGTGGTGCCAGACGCTGCGCGCGTCGCCGTCGAGGGTGACGAGGGTCGCGAACCCCGCGTCGTCGACGTCGACGACGATGGCATCGAGCCACTTGCCCGGGGTCGCTGCGGCGAGGCGCTGCTGCATCACGTGCAGACCGTGGCCGGGCCGGTCGCTCCGGCACTCCGATGCCCGCTCGCAGCCGCGCATGCCCGTGACCGCGCCCTGGTGCGGCGTGGTGGCGGCGTGCGGCTCGCGGTGCGACATGAGTGCTCCTCATCGGGGGTGGTTCGGGCCACGATACGCCGGGCCATCGCCGCTGTCCCGGCGGTCGTCACAGGAGGAAACACGTGTCGAGGGCGACATCCACCCGACGGGGTCGAGTCGCTCCTACGATGACGGAATGACCACTCCGCCCCAGGCCATCCGCATCGCGGGCGAGGTCCTGGACGCCCTCGCCGACGGCGCCCCGGTCCTCGCGCTGGAATCGACGATCCTCACGCACGGCCTGCCCCGGCCCAGGAACCTCGAGACGGCGCTCGAGTCCGAACAGCTCGTGCGCGATGCGGGCGTCGTGCCGGCGACGATCGGCGTCATCGACGGCGAACCCGTGGTGGGCCTGTCCCGGAACGGAATCGAGCGGCTCTGCACGGCCGAGGGGGTCGTCAAGGCCAGCGTGCGCGACCTCCCCATCGCCCGTGCCCGCCGCCTCGACGCCGGTACCACGGTCGCGGCGACGGCCTGGCTCGCCCATCGCGCCGGTATCCGGGTGATGTCCACCGGCGGGCTCGGCGGCGTGCACCGCGGTGCGAGCGAGACCTTCGACGAGTCGGCCGACCTGCCGACGCTCGCCGGGACGCCCATCACGCTCGTGAGCGCCGGGGTGAAGTCCATCCTCGACATCGGGGCGACGCTCGAGCGGCTCGAGACCCTCAACATCCCGGTCGTCGGCTACCGCACGAATCGCTACCCGGGCTTCACCGTCGCCGACTCCGGTCACTCGCTCGAGTACCGCATCGAGACGCCCGCGGAGGCGGCAGCGCTCGCGCACGCCAGGGACGAGTTGGGGCTGGCGTCGGCGGTGCTCGTGGCGAACCCGGTCGACGCGGCGAAGCAGCTCGATCCGGCGCTCCACGATCGCGTCCTGGCGGAGGCGCTGGCAGCGGCATCCGCCGCGGGGGTCACCGGGCACGACTTGACGCCGTTCCTGCTCGACTTCGTGCAGCGCGCGACGGGCGGGCGGAGCCTCGAGGTCAACCTCGAGGTGTATCGCGGCAACGTGGCGCTCGGTGCGGAGATCGCGCGTGCCGTCGCCGCGTGAACGCAGACCGGTCATGACGACGGGTGGAATGCTCGCCGTCGTCGGCGATCTCGTCGAGGACGTGGTCGTGTGGGCGAACGAGCCGGTGCGGCTCGCCACCGACACCTCGGCCCGGGTGTTCCGCGCCCGTGGCGGGAGCGGCGCCAACGTCGCAGCGCTCGCGGCGGGGCAGGTGCCGACCCGGTTCATCGGCCGGATCGGGGCGGATGCCGCGGGCGAGGCGCTCGTCGCGGAGCTGCGCTCGAGCGGGGTCGATGTGCGCGTGCAGCGCGAGGGTCGCACCGGCACCGTCGTGCTCCTCGTGGATGCGGAGGGCGAGCGCACGATGTTCCCCGACCGTGCGGCTGCGGCGACGCTCGACGGCGTCGACGACGCCTGGCTCGACGGCGTGGCGTGGATGCACGTGCCGGCGTACGGCTTCGAGCTCGAGCCGATGCGCAGCGAGGTCGTGCGCCTGGCCGCGGAGGCCCGGGCGCGCGGGGCGCGCGTGTCGATCGACGCCTCCTCGACCGGACTCCTCGCGAGCCTCGGCGTCGACGCGGCGCTCAGGCTCATCCGGAGGACGGCTCCGGAGGTGCTCTTCGCCAACGAGGCGGAGGCCGAGCTGCTCGGGCTCGCGGGAGGCGGGGAGATGGCGGCGTCGGTCGCGCCGATCGTCGTCGTGAAGCACGGGCCGCTGCCGACCGACGTCATCGTCGGCGGCGACCTCGCCGCGCGAGTCGACGTCGAGCCCGTTCCCGGCATCCGGGATCTGACAGGGGCCGGCGACGCGTTCGCCGCCGGGTATCTCGCAGCGACCCTGCTCGGGGCGGACGCCGCCGCCGCATGCCGTGCCGGGCACGACTGCGCGGCCTCCGTGCTCTCGCATCCCGGCGCCCACGCCACCGGCGCGTCAACCTGAGTTGCCATCGTCCGATCGCGTCAACTAGGGTTGACGGCATGGATGATCGCACCCTGCGCACCGCCATCGCGGCGGCCGACGGCGACGACCCGTATCGGGCGCTCCGGGAGCTGCACCACGCGCGCGTCGAGCTCAACCGCGAGCTCGACCGGGCCGAGGCGGTCGCCGTGCGCCGCGCCCGCGCAGCCGGCTCGAGCTGGCAGCTCATCGCCCTCGCGCTCGAGGTGTCGAAGCAGGCGGTGCACAAGAAGTACGGGCGCGGCTAGCGCCCAGTCCCGCCGCGTATGCTGCTTCCCGGCAACGGCGCGGCATCCGAGCGGGCGCGGCATCCGCTCACCGTGGCGACCAGGAAGAGAAGATGAGCCAGACCGAGACGAGCCCCTCGACCGCACGCAGCCGCTTCGCCCGATCCGAGGCATCGCCCGGACCGCGTGCGACGTTCCGGCAGCTGCTCCCCTTCATCTTCGAGCATCGGCCCGTGCTCGTCTGGGTCGCCGTGCTCTCCATCGTCGGCGCGCTCACGAGCCTCGCCCAGCCACTGCTCGTGAGCCAGGTCATCGGCGTCGTCGAGGCCGAGGACCCCCTCGGCTGGCTCGTCTGGGCGCTCATCGCCCTCGTGGTGGTGAGCGGCGTCATCTCGGGGTACCAGCACTACCTGCTCCAGCGCACCGGCGAGGGCGTCGTGCTCTCGAGCCGCAAGCGGCTCGTCGCGAAGCTCCTGCGCCTGCCGATCGCGGAGTTCGACACCAGGCGCACGGGTGATCTCGTCTCGCGAGTGGGCAGCGACACGACGATGCTGCGGGCCGTGCTCACGCAGGGCCTCGTCGAAGCGATCGGCGGGGCGGTCACCTTCGTCGGCGCGCTCGTCGCGATGCTCATCATCGACCCCGTGCTGCTCGGCCTCACGGTGCTCGTCGTCGCGGTCGCCATCACGACCGTGACGCTGCTCTCGCGCCGGGTGCGCGAGGCGTCGCATCGCGCGCAGGAGAGGATCGGCGACGTCGCCGCATCCGTGGAGCGCGCCATCGGCGCCGTGCGGACGATCCGGGCGGCCGGGGCGACGGAACGCGAGATCCGCGCTGTCGAGCGCGAGGCTGAAGGCGCCTGGCAGATGGGCGTGCAGGTCGCGAGGATCTCCGCCCTCATCGTGCCGATCGCGGGCATCGCCATGCAGGTGTCGTTCCTCGTCGTGCTCGGCGTCGGCGGGTACCGTGTGGCGTCGGGGTCGATCACCGTCGCGAACCTCGTCGCGTTCATCCTGTTCCTGTTCATGATGATCCTGCCGCTCGGGCAGGCGTTCGGCGCCATCACCTCCGTCAACCAGGCGCTCGGCGCGCTCGGGCGCATCCAGGAGATCCTCGACCTGCCCGACGAGGACGCGCACGACCGCGAACTCGCTCCCCTCGCCCTCATGGTCGGCGACGCCAACGCCGGGTTGCTCCCGGATGCCCCGGCCATCGAGTTCGACGACGTGCACTTCGCCTACGCGACCACCCGGTCCGACCCGGCGGACCCCGAGAACGACTCGGCCGACGAACACCACCGCGAACCGAGCGTGACCGAGCGCCAGCCGGTGCTCCGCGGCGTCTCGTTCCGCGTGCCGCGCGGGCAGCGGATCGCGCTCGTGGGGCCGTCGGGCGCCGGCAAGTCCACCATCCTCGCGCTCATCGAGCGCTTCTACGACCCGTCGGTCGGCACCGTTCGCCTCGGCGGGCTCGACCTGCGCTCGCTCGACCGCACCGAGCTGCGGGCCCAGATCGGCTACGTCGAGCAGGATGCCCCGGTGCTCGCGGGTTCGCTGCGCGACAACCTCCGGCTCGGCAGCCCCGATGCGAGCGACGCCGAGTGCGAGCACGTGCTGCGGGCCGTGAACCTGGGGGCGGTGCTCGACCGCGACCCCGCGGGGCTCGATGCCGCCGTCGGCGACGACGGCATCATGCTCTCGGGCGGCGAGCGCCAGCGGTTGGCGATCGCACGTGCGCTGCTCTCGGCACCGCCCATCCTCCTCCTGGACGAGTCGACGTCGTCGCTCGACGGACGCAACGAGCGCATGATGCGCGAGGCGATCGACGCGGTGTCGGCGGGGCGCACCCTCATCGTCATCGCGCACCGGCTCTCGACGGTGATCGACTCGGACCGCATCATCGTGCTCGAGGAGGGCCGCGTCGTCGGTGAGGGCACCCACGCCGAGCTCGTGGCGACGGTGCCGCTGTACCGGGACCTCGCGGCGCACCAGCTCCTCGTCTGAGCGTCCGGCGTCCGATCCCGGCGCATCCGAGCGAAGCTCAGGGTTCACCCCGGGGCCGGTTCGGGGATAGCCGCGATGGAGCGCGGCGGGCTCGTTCGTAGCGTGGGACGCGGCATCCGGTTCGGGATGCCTCCCCAACGCCCCGATCGAAGGACCATCATGACCATCGCGACCGTGTCGAGTACCCGCGACCTCGCCCTCGACGTGCTTCCCGTCGACCTCATCGACGACCTGCCGAACGCCGCGTCCGACTCCGCCGTGCATCGCGCGGGATTCGGTGATTCGTTCGACCGCATCCAGGCAGGCATCCAGGGCTGGCTGCGCCACTGGGAGCCGCAGCGCCTGCCCGCGTTCACACCGGTGCGCGACGAGCAGCCCGCCGGCAGCCGAGGGCGCAGCGCCCTGCAGGCGGCACCCACGCAGCCCGACGGGGCGGTGCGCATCACCGCAGCGCTCTACGACGGGCCGCAGCACGACAGCGACCGCGGGCCGCTCGCATGGTCGCGCAACTGGGCGAGCGCCGCGGTGCTGCCGCCGGCGCGCGAGGCCGGTCGCCTGTTCTACCGCTTCCGCGTGTCGAGCCGGCTCGTGCTCGATGGGCGCGCCGCACTCAGCCTCGCCTCCACGAGCGTGAACTTCGGCGTGGTGGCGGATGCCGCGAAGGCGAGCCCGTTCGAGGCCCCGGGATTCGCCACTCCGATCGTCCGCCCGCTCGTGGGGGTGCAGTGCCGCGAAGACCAGGACGCCTCGGCATCGCAGGTCTTCGAGGGCTCCATCGCGGTGCGGCAGGGCGACACCCCCGCCATGGCGTTCGTCATCGGCACCGACCTGCTGTTCGAGGACGGCTGGGTGCGGGTGCACGAGGGCTCGAGCACGTGGATCGGCCCCGCCGACCCCGGCGCGAGCGGCACGATCGAGTTCCGCTACGCGCCCGCGGCGCTGCTGCGTGTGCTCGGCCGTCTCGACGAACCGCATCGGGTGGCCTGACGGGCGCGGGCGCGGGCGCTCATCGCGCCCGCGCTTCCGAATCGGCGAGGCGCGCCGCGGCTAGACTCCCCGCATGGCGCGCTTCGTCGTCGTGCTTCCGCTCGAGCCGCTGGCCGCCGGCGACGCGTTCGCCGTCGCGGACTGGCCGTTGCACGTCACCCTCGTCGAGCCGTTCTCGGTCGAGTCCGCGACGACCGACGTGATCGCGGCACTCCACCCCGTTGCGGCCGGCGCCGATGTCGTGCGCGCGTCTGCGGGCCACGACGCGCTCTTCGGCCGCAGGCATGACGTGCCCGTCGCCCTCGTGCACGACGGCGGTGGACTGACCGAGCTGCGCGAGCGCGCGCTCACCGCACTCGGCGGGATCGGCGTCGCGATCGGCCGCTCGCATCGCGAGTTCCGTCCCCACGTGACGCATCGCCCCCACGGACGCGTGCGCTTCGGCGAGCGGTTGGACCTCGGCTGCCTGACCCTCATCGACATGCGGCCGGCGGAGGGGTCCGGTCATCGGCGTGTCGTCGCGGCGTGGCACCTCGGCCGGGCGGAGCAGGGATCAGCCGGCTCGTGACGGGTCCTCCTCGACGACGGCCTGGCCGCGGTTCTGCCAGGGCCATCGTCCCGAGATCTCGAGTTCGAGCGACCAGCTGAGGAAGGTGCGGATCAGCACGATGACGGCGAGCACCACCACCGAATCGAGGGTCGGCGTCACGGCGACCGTCTTGATGATGTCGGCGGCGACGAGCAGCTCCAGGCCGAGGAGGATGGCACGCCCGAGGACTCGACGGAAGCGCGTGTAGACGGGGCTCACGCGGCGGAGTCCGCGCAACGCGGCATCGGCGATGGCGTAGAGCACGCCGACGACGATCGCGACGACGCCGAGCACGTCGATGACCTCGCCGACCGCTTCGATCACCGCGCCGAACTCCATCACGCCCCCTCGCGGCACACGCTAGCCCCGCGAGGCGCCGGACGCGACGGGCGACACGCCGTGCCGCAGCGACGCCGCGGCGTCAGGCCTCCTGGAGCTGCAGGTGGTAGCGCAGGCTCGCGAGTTCGGCGTTGAGCGCGGCGGGTACCCGGTCGCCGAACTGCGCGAAGTACTCCTCGGTCAGCTCGCACTCGCGCAGCCAGAGCCGGCGATCGACGGTGAACAGCTGTCCGAGCGCCTCATCCGAGAGGTCGAGGCCGTCCAGGTCGAGCGACCCGGGGGCCGGCAGCAGGCCGATGGGCGTGTCGACGGCGTCGACCGTGCCCTCGATGCGCCCGACGATCCACTCGAGCACTCTCGAGTTCTCGCCGAACCCCGGCCAGAGGAACGAGCCGTCCGCGCCCTTGCGGAACCAGTTCACCTGGAAGATCTTCGGCGCGTTCGTGCCGAGCACCCGGCCCATCTTCACCCAGTGACCCCAGTAGTCGGCCATGTTGTATCCGCAGAAGGGGAGCATCGCGAAGGGGTCGCGACGCAGCTCGCCCACGGTGCCCTCCGCGGCGGCCGTCTGCTCGGACGAGATGGTGGCGCCCATGAACACGCCATGCTTCCAGCTGCGCGCCTCGGCGACGAGCGGGACGTTCGTCGCCCGACGTCCGCCGAAGAGGATGGCGTCGACGGGAACGCCATCGTGCGCGTCCCAGTCGTCCGAGATCTGCGGACACTGGGATGCGGCGACCGTGAAGCGCGAGTTCGGGTGCGCCGCCGGACGGCCCGATGCCGGGGTCCACGGCTTGCCCTCCCAGTCGATGAGCTCGGCAGGGGGCGTCTCGGTGAGCCCCTCCCACCACACGTCGCCGTCGGGGCGGAGCGCCACGTTCGTGAAGATGGTGTTGCCCCAGAGCGTCCGCACGGCCGTCGGGTTCGTGCTCTCGCCGGTGCCGGGCGCGACCCCGAAGAAGCCCGCCTCGGGGTTGATCGCGTAGAGCCGGCCGTCCTCGCCCGGACGCATCCATGCGATGTCGTCGCCGATCGTCTCGACCTTCCATCCCGGAATGGTCGGCTGCAGCATCGCGAGGTTGGTCTTGCCGCACGCCGAGGGGAACGCGGCCGCGAGGTGGTACGCCTTGCCCTGCGGCGAGGTGATCTTGATGAGCAGCATGTGCTCGGCGAGCCATCCCTCGTCCCGCGCCATGACCGAGGCGATCCGCAGGGCGAAGCACTTCTTCGCGAGCAGGGCGTTGCCCCCGTAACCCGAACCGTACGACCAGATCTCACGGGAGTCGGGGAACTGCACGATGTACTTCGTGTCGTTGCACGGCCAGGGCACCTCGGACCGGCGCCGGCCGACGCCGTCGACGAGCGGGTACCCCACCGAGTGGATCGTGCGCACCCACGGCTCGCCGGCCTCGATGAGCCGGTACACCGCCTCGCCCATGCGGGTCATGATGCCCATCGAGAGCACGACGTAGGGCGAGTCCGTGATCTCGACGCCGAGCTGCGAGATCGGACCGCCGAGCGGGCCCATCGAGAACGGCACGACGTACATCGTGCGGCCCTTCATCGATCCGTCGAAGACGTCGAGGAGCTCCTCGCGCATCTCCCGCGGGTCGCGCCAGTTGTTGGTGGGCCCCGCGTCCTCCTCGTAGGTCGAGCAGATGAAGGTGCGGTCCTCGACCCGGGCGACGTCGCGCGGGTCGGTGCGGGCCAGGTAGCTGTTGGGACGCCACTCGGGGTTGAGCTTCACGAGCTTGCCCTCGGCGACGAGGTGCTTCGTGAGCACGTCGGCCTCGTGCTTGGAGCCGTCGCACCAGACGATCTCATCGGGCTTCGTGATCCCCGCGATCTCGTCGACCCAGGCGCGCAGCGCCGGATCCGTCGTGCCGCGTCGGGTCTCGGCTGTGCCGGATGTCCCGGTGCCGGTCGAGAATTCGGAGATGGTCATCGTCGTCCCTTCCAAATGAGGTGCGCCGACCGGGGTCGGGGAAGCTGGTGTTTCCAGAATGCGCCCGATCGGGGCATCCGTTCGCGGAATCGGCCGGTTAAGAACACTCGATCTTTCACTATGCTTAAGGGATGAAAGCCGGCTCCCCCGATCTTGCGACCCTCGGTCACCGCATCCGCCACTTCCGGGGACAGCGGGGACTCACCCTCGACCAGCTCGGCGAGACGGTGGGACTCGCCGGGAGCCAGCTCTCGCTCATCGAGAACGGCAAGCGGGAGCCCAAGCTCTCCACCCTCGACGCCCTCGCCGCGGCCCTGCAGGTGGAGCTCGGCGAGCTGCTGTCCAGGGAGCCGCCGACCCCGCGCGCCGCGCTCGAGCTCGAACTCGCTCGCGCCCAGGCGAGCCCCCTCTATGCGACGCTCGGGCTCCCTCCGATCCGGCCGGGCCGCGGGATCAGCGACGAGGCGCTCGAGGCGATCGTCGGCCTTCATCGCGAACTCCAGCGACGCGCGAGCGAGGCGATCGCCACGCCGGAGGAGGCTCGGCGAGCCAACACCGACCTACGGGAGCGCATGCGCGAACGCGACAACTACCTGCCCGAGATCGAGCAGCTCGCCGAGGAGCAGGTGCGCGCATCCGGTCACCGCACCGGGGCCCTGACCCACCGCGAGGTGAGCGTCATGGCCGAGCGCCTGGGGTTCCAGCTCATCTACGTGAACGACCTGCCCGACTCGACGCGCTCGATCACCGACCTCGCGAACGGTCGCATCTACCTGCCGCCGGCGTCGATCCCCGGCGGGCACGGCCTGCGTTCGATGGCGCTGCAGGCCATGGCGCATCGACTGCTGGGCCATACGCCGCCGGCGAGCTACGACGAGTTCCTGTGGCAGCGGCTGGAGATCAATTACTTCGCCGCCGCGTGCCTCATGCCCCAGGAGGCATCCGTCGCGTTCCTGCAGCAGGCGAAGAAGGAGAAGCGACTCGCCATCGAGGACTTCCGCGACGCGTTCGGGGTGACCCACGAGGCAGCCGCGCTGCGGTTCACGAACCTCGCGACCTCGCACCTCGACATGACGCTGCACTTCCTGCGCGTCGCGGGCGATGGGGCGCTGCTGAAGGGGTACGAGAACGACGGCCTGCCGCTGCCGACCGATGTGACCGGCTCGATCGAGGGCCAATGGGTGTGCAAGAAGTGGAGCGCTCGCACCGCGTTCGAGCACACGAATCGCACGACGGAGAACTACCAGTACACCGATACGCCGGCGGGCACGTTCTGGTGCGCGACGCAGACGGGTCGCACGGATGCCGCGGAGTTCTCGATCACCGTGGGAGTGCCGTTCGCCCAGGCGAAGTGGTTCCGCGGCCGGGAATCGACGGTGCGTGTCGCCTCGACCTGCCCCGACGAGTCGTGCTGCAGGCGCGCGCCGGCGGACCTCGCCGAACGCTGGTCGGGCCGGGCCTGGCCGAGCGCCCGGCTGCACGTGCACGTGCTCTCGCCGCTGCCCTCCGGTACGTTCCCGGGGGTCGACGACGCCGAGGTGTACCGGTTCCTCGAGGCCCACGCCGGGCAGTAGCTCCGACGCCCCCGGGCGCGGTTCACTTCGGCTGCATGCGGATCGCGCCGTCGAGGCGGATCGTCTCGCCGTTCAGCATGGGGTTCGCGACGATCGAGCGCACGAGCGCCGCGTACTCGGCGGGGTGGCCGAGCCGCGAGGGATGCGGCACCTGGGCCTCGAGCGACCGGCGAACGTCCTCGGCCATCCCGGCCATCATCGGCGTCTCGAAGATGCCGGGGGCGATCGTCACGACGCGGATGAGCAGCTTCGACAGGTCTCGGGCGATGGGAAGCGTCATGCCGGCGACGGCGGCCTTCGACGCCGAGTAGGCGGCCTGGCCGATCTGCCCGTCGAAGGCGGCGACGGAAGCGGTGTTCACGATGACGCCGCGCTCGGGCGTGTCGGGCCCGCCCGCGACGCGCCCGGTCGCCGGCTCGTTCGCGGCCATCGCGGCGGCGGCGAGGCGGGTCACGTTGAAGGTGCCGACGAGGTTCACGCGGATGGTGCGCTCGAACGCGTCGAGCGGCGCGGGCCCGTCGCGGCCGACGGTGCGATTCGCGGTGACGATGCCCGCGCAGTTCACCGCGACGCGCAGCGGCGCGACCGATGTCGCCACCCGGATCGCGGCCTGCACCTCGGCCTCGATGGTGACATCCGCGGCCATGAACGTGGCGCCCTCGCCGAGTTCGGCGACGGCCTCCTCCCCGCGTGGCCCCGGCAGGTCGATGAGCACGACGGAGGCGCCGCCGTCGAGCAGCGCACGGGCCGTTGCCCTGCCGAGGCCGGATGCCCCGCCGGTGACGATCGCGGAGGCGCCGTCGAGTTCCATGTGTTCCCTTTCGTCGATGCGGTCGTCGTGGTCGCAGTGGGCGTCGTGGTCAGACGCGTTCGATGATCATCGCGTTCGCCATGCCGCCACCTTCGCACATGGTCTGCAGCCCGTACCGGCCGCCGCTCGCCTCGAGGTGGTTCACGAGCGTCGTGAGCAGGCGCGTGCCCGAGGAGCCGAGCGCATGGCCGAGCGCGATGGCACCGCCGCGGGGATTGAGCTTCGCCGCATCCGCCCCGGTCTCGCGCAGCCAGGCGAGCGGCACCGATGCGAACGCCTCGTTGACCTCGTACGCGTCGAGGTCGGCGATCGAGAGCCCCGCTCGTTCGAGCACGCGTTCGGTCGCGGGAACGACCCCGGTGAGCATGAGGAGCGGATCGCTGCCGACGACCGAGAACGCGCGGAAGCGGGCACGCGGCTCGAGTCCGAGCTGCTCCGCGGCGTCGGCGCTCATGATGAGGGCAGCGGATGCCCCATCGGTGAGCGGTGACGAATTGCCGGCGGTGATCCGCCACTCGAGCTCGGGGAACCGCTCGGCGAGCGCATCGGTGCGGAACGCCGGATCCAGCGCGCCGAGCGATCCGACGGTCGTGCCCGGCCGGATGGTCTCGTCGACGAGCGTGTCGACACCCGCCACGGGTACGAGCTCGGTGGCGAACGCACCGGATTCCCCCGCGGCCGCGGCGAGGTGGTGCGAACGCGCAGCGAACGCGTCCAGCTCCTCGCGGCTGAAGCCCCACTTCTCGGCGATGAGCTCGGCCGAGACGCCCTGGTTCACGAACCCGTCGGGGTATCGCGCCCGGATGCGGGACCCGAGCGGGTCGGCTCCAGCCGTGCTCGACCCCAGCGGCACTCGGCTCATCGACTCGACGCCGCACGCGATGACGATGTGCGCCTGGCCGGCGAGCACCGCCTGCGCGGCGAACGTCGCCGCCTGCTGACTGGACCCGCACTGGCGGTCGACGGTGGTTCCGGGCACCGTCTCGGGGAACCCGGCGGCGAGCACGGCGTTCCGGGTGATGTTGGAGCCCTGCTCCCCGATCTGGCTGACGCATCCGCCGATGACGTCGTCGACGAGCGCCGGGTCCAGGTCGTTGCGGGTCACGAGCGCATCGAGCACCCCGGCGAGCAGGTCGACGGGGTGGAGGCCGGAGAGACGCCCGCCGGGCTTGCCGCGACCCACGGGCGTGCGCATGACGTCGACGATGACGGCTTCGGTGCTCATGACACCAGACTAGGCCGAGCCCCGTCCGCGCCCCCGGGTGGGACGGATGCGGCGAAGCGGACTCGCGACCCCGGCGCTACGCCGCGATGTCGTCGACGAACCGGATGTCGTACACGGCGACCCGTTGGGGCACCCCCTCGAACAC
>JAPSJU010000255.1 GCA_031178025.1 Agromyces sp.
GAGCGGCTGTACTACGTGATGCCCGGCGAGGTGAGCTACCTCGTCATCGACGACCGCACCGAGGCGGCAAGGGCGGATGCCACGGCCGAGGTGTCGGCCGACGTGACCGAATCGAAGGGCGATTGGATGCGCACCCTGCTCGACTCCGTGATGACGGCGGGGCTCGCGCCTGCCGCGACGACCCCTGCGGCGCCGTCGACGCCTCCGGTCGAGCCGCCCGCCGCGGGAGCCGAGGGATGACGCGACCGCCCTTCCCGCCCGTGACCGAGCGCGACATCCGCATCGTCTCCGCCCAGCTCGGCCGCCCGGCGCGCGACGTCGTCGGCATCGCCGCCCGATGCGCATGCGGCGCGCCCACGGTCGTGTCGACGGCGCCGCGACTGTCCGACGGCACGCCGTTCCCCACGTTCTACTACCTCTCGCACCCGGCCGCGACGGCCGCCATGTCCTTCCTCGAGGCGGCGCAGTTGATGGTCGAGTGCACCGAGCTGCTCGCGGCCGACCCCGACGTGGCCTCCGCCTACGAGCAGGCGCACCGCGACTACCTCGCCGATCGCGAGTCGATCGCCGTGGTGCCCGAGCTCGACGGCATCTCGGCGGGGGGCATGCCGACCCGCGTCAAGTGCCTGCATGCCCTCGCCGCGCATGCGCTCGCCGCGGGACCGGGGGCGAATCCCATCGGCGACCTCGCCCTCGAGCGGTCGTCGTGGTCGCCCGAGGTGTGCCGCTGCCCCGACTACGGGGTCGACCTGCCCGACCCGGCAGGCTCCACCGCCGACGAGAGCGCGGCCGGCGCATGACCTTCGTTCCCGCCGCCGATCGGCGTCGCGGTCGGATCCGCGTCCCCGTCGCGCTCAGCATGCTCGGGCGCGGGGCCGTCGCGCTCGGCGCCGCGGTGGCGATCGCGCTCGCCGGGGCGACGCCCGCGAGGGCCGACACCGTGCGGGACCTCGAGTACTGGCTCACCGACTACGGCTTCACGACGGCGTGGAACACCACGAAGGGCGAGGGCGTCACCGTCGCCGTCATCGACACGGGCGTGAACGGGGACGTCGCCGAGCTGCGGGGCGTCGTCACCGGCGGCACGGACGTCTCCGGCATCGGGACGCCCGACGGGCAGACCCCCGTCGGCGACGACCCGTCGCACGGCACCATGGTGGCGTCGCTCATCGCAGGGCGCGGAACGGGGGAGGGGAGCGGCGTCATCGGCGTCGCCCCCGAAGCCGACATCATCACGGCCTCCGTCGCCTTCGGACAGGACACCGGTGCGGTGCAATCGAACGACGACCAGATCGCCGAAGCGGTGCGCTGGGCGGTGGACAGCGGGGCCGATGTCATCAACATGTCGCTCACGCGCAACACCCCCGACTGGCCGGAGAGCTGGGACGAGGCGTTCACGTACGCGTTCGACAACGACGTCGTGATCGTCGCCGCCGCGGGGAACCGCGGCAGCGGCACGACGCAGGTCGGCGCCCCGGCGACCATTCCCGGCGTGCTGACGGTCGCGGGCGTGGATCGCGAGAAGAACGCGAGCTTCGATGCCAGCTCCCAGGGCATCACGATCGCGGTGGCGGCGCCGAGCGAGGCCCTGGTGGGCGTGCTGCCCGACGGCAGCCACGTGCAGTGGGACGGCACGAGCGGGGCCGCGCCGATCGTGACGGGGCTCGTCGCCCTCGTGCGCAGCGAATTCCCCGAGCTGGACGCGGCGAACGTCATCGAGCGACTCATTCGCACCGCCGATCCGCACGGGCACGAGGTGCCCAGCCCGCTGTACGGCTGGGGCCTCATCGATCCGGTGACGGCGCTGACCGCCGACGTGCCGAAGGTCGAGCAGAATCCGCTCGGAAGCCTTGCGGACTGGATCACGCTGCACCGCCGGGCGAACGTCCCGCCGCCGACCGACGGCGGGCAGTCCCAGGAGATCGTGCCCATCGCCGACCCGCCGCTTCCGCGGGCGGACAGCGCGCAGACCCTCCTCCCGACGGCGTGGACGCTCGCCTACATCACGGTGCCGCTCTCGCTGGTCGCCGGATTTGGTACGCTAGCAGCGCTGTTGGGCATCGGCGCCACTCGGCATACCAGGCGGACTGTCCGTACTCGCGAGCAGTGATCGCACGCACCAGACCGCATTTCCGAACATGAGGAGTCCATTCACCGTGCCCAAGATTCTCATCGTCGGCGGTGGCTATGCGGGGTTCTACACGGCGTGGAAGCTCGAGAAGTGGCTGCGTCCCGGCGAGGCCGAGGTCACGATCGTCGACCCGCTCCCGTACATGACGTACCAGCCCTTCCTCCCCGAGGTGGCCGCCGGGTCGATCGAGCCGCGTCACGCGGTCGTGTCGCAGCGGCGCCACCTGAAGAAGACGAACGTCGTGACGGCGAAGGTCACGCGCATCGACCACGCGTCGAAGACCGCGACGATCACCCCCGAGGTCGGCGAGCCGTGGGAGTTCGAGTACGACGTCATCGTCGTGACCGGCGGCGCGGTCTCGCGCACCTTCCCGATCCCCGGCATCGCCGAGAACGCGATCGGCCTGAAGAACATCGAAGAGGCCGTCGCGATCCGCGACCGCGTGCTCACCAACTTCGACCGGGCCTCGAACCTGCCCCCCGGGCCCGAGCGCGAGCGTCTGCTGACGTTCGTCGTCGTCGGCGGCGGCTTCGCCGGCATCGAGGTGTTCGGCGAGCTCCGCTCGTTCGCGAGCGCCCTGCTCGAGTACTACCCGCAGCTCTCCTTCGATGAGACGCACTTCCACCTCATCGAGGCCATGGGCCGCATCATGCCCGAGGTCTCGCTCGAGACGAGCCACTGGGTCATCAAGCACCTCGCGCAGCGCGGCGCTGAGATCCACCTCGACACGCAGCTCACGAGCGCCGTCGACGGCGTGATCGAGCTGTCGACGGGCGAGTCGTTCGAGTCGGACCTCATCGTCTGGACCGCGGGCGTCATGGCGAACCCGGCGATCGTGCGGTCGAGCGACCTGCCCGTCGAGGAACGCGGTCGCGTGCAGACGCGCGCCGACCTCCGCATCGGCGACGACGACGACATCGTGCCCGACGCGTGGGCGGCCGGCGACATCGCCGCCGTTCCCGACCTGACGGGCGGGGGGGTCGGCGGCTACTGCGTGCCGAACGCCCAGCACGCGGTGCGCCAGGGAAAGCTCCTCGCGAAGAACATCGTCGCCGTGCTGCGTGGTGAGGAGCCGAAGCAGTACTTCCACAAGAACCTCGGGGCCGTGGCCGGTCTCGGCATCGGCTCGGGCGTCTTCCAGTCGGGCAAGATCGCCCTGAAGGGCATCATCGCGTGGTTCGCGCACCGCGGCTACCACGGCCTCGCCATGCCGAGCTGGGAGCGCAAGTTCCGCGTGTTCTGGGGATGGTGGAACAACTTCTGGCTCGGCCGTGACATCGTCTCGCTCTCGGCGCTGCAGCAGCCCCGCGCGGCATTCGAACAGTTCGCCGCTCGCCCGAAGCCCCCGGCAGCGCAGGCGCCCGCCGCACCGGGCTCGACGGCTGAGAAGGCCGGCCCGAAGTCGTCCAAGCCGAAGTCGGCACCGGCC
>JAPSJU010000256.1 GCA_031178025.1 Agromyces sp.
CGTCGTCATGACGGCGGTCGAGAGCCTCGGGCGCCGCAGCGTCGTCGTGCCCGCGATGGTGCCGGAGCGCACGAGCACGACGTAGAGCAGTGCCGCCCAGACGCCGTTCGTCAGGAAGTGCATCGGGAGGTCCCACCATCGGACGCTGAGGTACAGGTCCGTGACGCTGCTCCAGCAGGCGACGAGCGTCGCGGCGCCGAAGGCGATGTCGAAGCCGGGAGGCAGCCTGAGCAGGCGAGGGAGGAGCAGCGCGGCGAACGCCGCCGCGAGGCTCAGTGCACCCTGGAGCCCCCACCCGATGCCCGCGACGACGATGCTGATCGCCGCCATCACGCGCAGGACATCCGCGGTGACCTGCGCCGGCCCGACCGGCGCGCGAAGGAGCTCGCGGATCACGATCGTGCCGTCGACGAGGGTGGACCGGATGCCGCAGCGCGACGCGGCGCGAGCCGCAGCACGGCCTGGACGGGTTCGTGATCGGACGCCGCCCTCCCCTCGAACCGAGCCGCGTTGATGCCGGTACGCGTCACCTGCACGCCCTTCCCCACGAGGATGAGGTCGATCCGCCTGCCTCCGACTCGTCGGCGCCGATAGTTCGAGAACGTGCCCCACTGCGCCGTGAGCTGCTCGCCGGCGACCTCCCACGAGTCGTGCAGGAGGCCGCCGCCGGTGAGGGTGCGGTAGACCGCCGACCGCTCGTCGGCGTTGAAGTCACCGGTGACGACGAGCGAGGCATCCGCATCGTTCGCCTGTGCTTCGCCGGCGAGCTGCACGATCATGCGAGCGGACTGCAGGCGCGAGCGCCACGACAGGTGGTCGAGGTGCGTGTTGAACG
Organism: Agromyces sp.; assembly: GCA_031178025.1. Taxonomy (GTDB): domain Bacteria; phylum Actinomycetota; class Actinomycetes; order Actinomycetales; family Microbacteriaceae; genus Agromyces. Next base: position 836 of record JAPSJU010000256.1, read on the forward strand.
CGAGCAGGCGGGCTCCGGTCGCGGCATCCGTGAAGTCCGCCGTCACGAGCACGCGCCTCGTCACGTTCCCCCAGGTCCGCGAGCCGTGCAGCTCCGGCGTCGCGGAGAGCGCGAGTTGCCGCCATCCGGTGAGCTCGAGCCGCTCGGAGTCGTAGAAGATGGGGCACCGCTCGCCGCGACCCGAGGGATCACGGCCGATCCCGACGCAGCGGTAGCGCGAGCCGAGCGCCGCGGAGAGCGCGTCGACCTGCACCGCCAGGGCCTCCTGCACCCCGAGCAACGTCGGCTGCTCCGTCGCGAGGATGCGCTCGACCAGGCCCCTGCGCGAGGCCCAGCGATCCGGGCTCCCCGGGCGATACCGGGCGACCTGACGCCGGATGTTGTACGTCATCACGTGCAGGTCCGGGGCGGCGACCGGTCCGATGAGCGCGGCGTGCGTCATGCCGCCAGCGTAGGCGCGCCTCGGGCGCGGCGTCATCCGGTTGCCGACCGGCGTACGCCGCGCTAGCGCGTGCGCGTGCGCGTCGCGCCGTCGCTCGTGTCGCGATGATCCCCGTCAGGTGCGCACGAGCGCGAGCGCGCGCTCGCCGACACGGACGGCGGATGCCGCGGCCGCGTGGTCGCCGTCGAGTGCATGCCACGCCGACGAGAGCGCGCACCATGCGACGAGCCAGCGGGCGAAGCGGTCGGGGTCGAGCGCGGCGGCCGACGCGACCGCCGCCCATCGCGATTCGAGGCGGCCCGGTTCCACCGCTCGCACCGGGTCGGGGTTGCAGAGCAGGGTGCAGTAGTCGAACGTCCGCTCGCCGAGGAGGGCCTTCGGGTCGATCGCGAGCCAGCCGCGGGCACCGAAGTCCAGGACGTTGCCGTGGTGGAGGTCGCCGTGCAGCACGACGACGTCGCGCTCGTCGTCGAGGAGCTCCTGCGCGAGCGCTGCGCCGTGTCGGTGGAACGGCGTGAGCTCGTCGGCGTGCGCGAAGAGCCGGCGGAACCAGACGCGCAGTGGCGTCACGGCTTGCTGCCCCGGCTGGGAACGGGGAAGGATCGCGTCGGATGCACCATGCAGGGTACCGGCGGTCCGGCACATGATCAGGTCGGCCGCGGCATCCGAACCGGCCTCCGCCATGGCGATGAGCGAACGCCCGCCGGTCGCCCGTTCGATCAGCACCGCATCCCCGTCTCGCGCGAGCACGCGTGCCGCCCCGCGGCCCTTCCACGACTCGAGCAGCGCGCTTCCCCGGCGCTCCTCCTCGTGATGCGAGAGCTTCACCATGACGGCGCTTCCGTCGCCCGTGCGTGCCGGTGCGAGGGTCGACGTCGCGGTGCGGAACGGCGTGCCGTCGAGCTCGAGCCGCCAACGCGAGATCCACTCGGCGATACGGGAGGCCTCCGGCTCCTGCTGCGCCGGACCCGCGCCTCCCGTCACGCCCCGCCGCCGCGGCCCGCCCACGGGTCGTAGTCGACCTCGAGCGCGTCCTGCCCCGGTCGCTCGCTCTCTGGCACATGCTGCAGGTTGACGCGGATGCGGTACCACAGCGAGCTCGAGCCTCGCATGCCGTCGACGAGCACGTCGGCCGGCTGCAGCAGCGGCACGACATCGGGGTGCTTCGCTCTCCACCGGTCGAGCCCCTCGAGCGCCTCGTCCTTCGTCTTGGCCCGGGCGATCTCGATGAGCGGCATCGTCGACGTGCGGCGTCCGGAGCCGTCTTTCGACGACGGCGGCTTCTCGGCGGGTCCGAGCTCCTCCGCCCGTCGGAGGAGCGCGTCGAGGCTGCCGGCGGCGTCGTCGATGCCGGCAGCGGGGTCGCCGCGCTCGGCGAAGCGCTCGAGCACGGTCGCGACGGTGAACCGCTCGGGGTGGCTGCCCCGCACCTCGTCCCAGTCGAGCGGCGTCGACACGCGGGCGTCGGGCAGCGGGCGCACCGAGTATGCCGAGGCGACGGTGCGGTCCTTCGCGTTCTGGTTGAAGTCCACGAAGACGCTCTCCCCGCGCTCCTCCTTCCACCAGCGCGCGGTCGCGAGCCCCGGCGCGCGGAGTTCGATCTCGCGCGCGAGGGTCTCGGCCGCGAGCCGCACGTCGCGGTAGCCCCACCGCGGCTCGATGCGCACCGAGATGTGGATGCCCCGCGAGCCCGAGGTCTTGGGCCAGCCGACGAGCCCGTGATCGGCGAGCGCCTCTCGCGCGATGAGGGCGACGTCGACGATCTGGCCCCACGCGACACCGGGCATCGGGTCGAGATCGACCCGCAGCTCGTCCGGGTGCTCGAGATCCTCGGCACGCACGGGGTGCGGATTGAGGTCGATGCAGCCGAGGTTCACGACCCACGCGAGCGCCGCGGCATCCCGCACGACGACCTCCTCCGCGGAGTTGCCGGAGGCGTAGTGCAGGGTCGCCGTGTCGATCCAGTCGGGGCGCTTGTCGGGAACGCGCTTCTGGAAGAACGCCTCGTGGTCGATGCCCTTCACGAAGCGCTTCAGCACCATCGGCCGCCCGCCCGCTCCGCGGAGCGCACCGTCGGCGACGCTCAGGTAGTAGCGCACGAGGTCGAGCTTGGTGATGCCGGGCTCGGGGAACACGACCTTGCCGGGGTTGGAGATGCGCACCTCGCGCCCCTCGATCTCGAGCGTCGTGGCCGCGTCCGTCTTGGGGCTCACGCGTTCCACACTACGGCGACGGCACGGGAAAGTGGAGGGGCGACTCCGCCGCGT
>JAPSJU010000257.1 GCA_031178025.1 Agromyces sp.
CCAGACGGTGTCCTTCGACGTGTCCTTCATCGGCGAGGGACTGGACTACGCCCAACTCCGGGTCCGCGACACGCCGATGGTCCGCGAGACGCCGTTGCGTCTCTACGACGCGCACTGCTGACGTCGCATCCGCCCGAGGTCCGATGTCATCGAGAGAGGGAGCCCGCATGGTCATGCGTGTCCTGTTGGTGCTGTACATCGTCGCGGTGCTGCCCGTCGCGTTCTGGCCCACGCCGATCGACCAGGCGTTCCGCGGGGGTCTCCTGCAGATCGCCGCCGTCGTACGCCAGAACGGACTCATCTGGCTCCAGTACGAGCACATCGAGTTCGCCGCGAACGTCCTGATGTTCGTGCCCCTCGGTCTGCTCCTCACCCTGGAGCTGAGGTCGTCGTCGCTGCGCAACTGGTTCCCGCCGGTCACCGCCATCGCCGTCTCGATCCTGATCGAGACCGTGCAGTTCGTCGTGCTCCCCGAGCGGTTCACGACGGCGCTCGACGTGCTGGCGAACACGTCGGGAGGCGTGCTCGGCTGGCTGGTCGCGCTGCCGTTCGCGCGGGTTCCACTCCGAAGTGCTCCCGAGCGCGTCGCCGAGGAGGAGCACCTCACCCCCGTCGCGTGATTTCGCCGTGACGCCGGGCGCGCTTCGGCGCCGCCGGCCCTATGCTGGGGCATACGTGACCCTGGACGAGTTCTTCGACGACGACGAGCGCCCACCGAGCGAAACGCGCTCGGTCGGCAAGCGACGCTCGCATCGAGTGGCGCACGCGATCATCTGGCCGACACTCGTGCTCGTCCTGCTGGCCGTCGGCCTGGCGGGCTGGACGCTCTACTCCGACGCGATGTCGGTGCGCGCCGACCTCGAGCAGGCGCAGGACGCGGTCGCCGATCTCCAGGCCGCGGCGACCGCCCAGCCGCCGGCGCTCGATCAGCTCGAGCCGATCGCCCGGCGGCTCGACGCCGCCGCGAGCCGAGCGGTCGGTCCGACGGCTCAACCTCTGTGGCGCTTCGGCGAGGCCGCTCCCGTGATCGGTGAGAACCTCCGCGCGGCACGCGTGATCGCCGAGGGCGTCGATGAGATCTCCGACGAGATCGTGACGCCGGCCGTCGACGTGTTCGGCTCGTTCGGACTCCGACGAGATGAGGCCACCGGCGGGATGGATCTCACGCCGTTGCGTGAGGCGACCGAGATCGTCGCCACCGCCGACCGCGTCGTCGCGGAGCTCCACGATCGGGTCGCCGGCATCGACACGGGCTCGACCATCGAACAGGTGGCCCACGCGGTCGGGCAGCTCGAAGCGGCGCTCGGCAGGGCCGAGCAGGCGATTCCCCAGCTGAGCGGGGCGCTGGCCGCGGTCGGAGCCCTGCTCGGCGTCGACGGTCCGAAGGACGTGGTGCTCGCGTTCCTGAACAACGCCGAGGCGGCGCCGCTCGGCGGGGGGCCGGCCGCTCAGTCGCTGCTCCAGGTCGACAACGGGGCGGTCAGCGTCACGCGACAGGTGTCGAGCGCGGATCTCGCCGGACAGGCTCCTCTCGACATCCCGATCGACGAGAGCGCGAGACTGCTCTACGACGACATCCTGCTCACCGAGGTCAACGCGGCCACCAGCCGGCCCGACTTCCCGACAGCGGCGCTGCTGATCTCGGCGAGGTGGCAGCGCGACCTGGGCGTCACTCCCGATATCGTCGTCTCGATCGACCCGCTCGGGCTGTCGAGGATCCTCGAGGTCACCGGGCCGGTCACGACCGCCGCCGGAGAAGAGCTCACGAGCAAGAACGTCGTGTCGAAGGTGCTTCAGGAGGCGTACTTCCGCTATCCCGAGGGCGGGCCCGAGTCGGACGCGTACTTCGCGGCCGCGTCATCCGCCGTCTTCGATCGCGTGATGTCCGCCGACTACGACGTCTGGGCCATGGCCGACGCGATCGTCGATGCGGCCAACCGCGGCAGTCTCATGATGTGGAGTGCGGATGCCGCGACCCAGGCGCTCTTCGACGGCACGCGGCTGCAGGGCACGATGCCGGCGGACAACGCGGCGGCCACCGTGCTCGGCGTCTACTTCCGCGACCGTTCGGTGTCGAAGATCGACTACTACCTGCACAGCGAGGCCACGGTGACCTCCGACACGTGCACACCCGACGCACCCACCTACACGGTCGAGGTGCGACTGCGTCTCGACGTGCCCCGCGACATCGAGCTGCCCGAGTACGTGACGAGCCAGATCTACGACTTCTTCCGCACGGAGGTGTTCATCTACGGGCCAGTCGGGGCGACCACCACGGGCGTCGAGGTGCTCGAGACCGCGCTGTCCACGACAGCCGGCCCGTCGGTGGTCGACCTCGGGCGGCCGGCCGAGAAGTTCACGATCGACCACGAGAACCAGCAGGTCGCGGTCGTTCGCGCGACGTTCGCCGGCGCCCCGGGCGAGTACGGGCCGACCGAGGTGCGGACCACGCCCATGGTCAATGCGACGAAGGTCACGTCGACCGATGCGAGCTGTGGCTGACGCTCAGGCAAGCAGTACGGCGACGATGAGCGAGCCGTTGAAGACCACATGGGCGATGACGGCCGCACCGAGGCGCCCGGTGAGCACCGTCACGGCGCCGGCCGCGAGACCGAACACGAGGCTGGCGCCGCCGATGCGCCACGCCTCGGAGATGCTCGTGGTCTGCGCCACGTGCAGCAGTGCGAACACGAGTGACGAGACGACGACGGCGATGGATGCCGCGACGACGCGCTCGGAGTCGGTCCTCCCCGCCGTGCCGGCCCTGCCCGCCATGTCGGCCCTGCCCGGCATGCCGGCCGCCGTCGAGCGCTCCACTGATCGCAGGACGAGGCCCCGGAAGAAGACCTCCTCGATGATCGGCCCGATCACGATCGGGGCGAGCAGCACCCCGAACCAGAGCAACAGCCCCTCAGGCGGGTCGAGCCTGACGCCGAATCCGGCGATGCGTCCCGACGAGACGAGCTCGAGGATGCCGACGGCAGTGCGAGCCAGCAGGCCGAGGGCGATGCCGTAGAGCACGTCGAGCCAGGTGAGGCGCAGCCCGAGTGCCGGAGCCGGCGAGCGCCGTCGCCGACTGAGACACGCGATGACGGTTCCTCCGAGCGGGACCCACACCGCGAGGAAGGCGCCCGTCACCTGGATCTCCGGCGACATGACGACCGTGCGTGTCACCCCGCCCCAGAGCAGCGACGCGAACAGCGCCGCGATGATCCCGCTCGCAGCGGCGGTCATCCGCCATCCGTCGTGTCCATGTGACGGAGCGCCGCGATCGGGGGACATGCGCGTCGAATCGAATCGGGCAGTTCCGGCGTAATCGGGGGACATCCGAGTTGACCGCCCGCCCGGGGGCGGGGCACCCTGTGACGACGACATGGGCCCAGACTAGGGGCCATTCATCCCGTCTGGTGGAACGTGCGGCGGATCCGGTCTCGTAACCTTCCCGTCATCTCTCGGTGACACGGCGGGTCACCACCGACTGGCATGATAGCGATGGGTTATATTCCGGGGTACACGCGAGTTCTCACGACTTGCA
>JAPSJU010000258.1 GCA_031178025.1 Agromyces sp.
CTCGAACACGGCGGGTCGCCGTCGGGGGTCGCTCAGGCGAGGCTCAGTACACCGTCGAAGACGAGCTCCGCCGGCCCGGAGAGCGCGACGTGCTCGCCGTCGTCCGCGTCGAGGATGCGAACGCCGAGCACCCCACCGGGCACCTGGACGCGCCAGTCGTCGGGCGCACCCGCACCCGCCCAGTGTCGGACGGCGAGCGCCGCCGCGACCGCGCCGGTGCCGCACGACAGCGTCTCCCCCGAGCCGCGCTCGTGCACGCGCATGCGGATGCGCCCGACCCCATCCTCGACGAGCGGCTCGGCCGGCACGACGAACTCGACGTTGGCGCCCGCCTCGGGCTGGGGGTCGAGGATCGGCTGGAAGGCGAGATCGAGCCCCTCGAGCTCGTCGTCGTCGGCGAGGGCGACGACCACGTGCGGATTGCCGACGTCGATGCCGAGACCCGGGCGCGCGACCGGGAGGTTCTTCGCCCGCACGAGCGGCTCACCGCCGGCGAGTCGCCACGGGCCGAGGTCGGCCTGGAAGCCCGCCGCGCTGCGCGTCACGGTGCGCACGCCGGAGCGGGTGCCGATCGCGATGGACGCGCCCGGCTGCAGGTCCGCCAGGCCCTGGTCGATCAGGTACTTGGTGAACACCCGGATGCCGTTGCCGCACATCTCCGACACGGAGCCGTCGGCGTTCCAGTAGTCCATGAACCACACCGCCTCGGCGTTCTCGGCGAGCGCTGCCGCGCCGTCGTCGAGGTTCGCGGAGCGGACGGCGCGGATGACGCCGTCGGCGCCGACTCCGAAGCGACGGTCGCACACGGCGGCGATCTGCGTCGGCGTCAGCTCCGTGTCGCCCTCGGGGTCGCTGAAGAGCACGAAGTCGTTGCCGGTGCCCTGGCCCTTGGTGAATCGCAGATCGAAGGACATTCCGTCAGTCTAGGGCCGCCTGGCGCGCCAGCTCCGCGCCGCGGGAGACGACATCGTCGGCGTCGATCGTCGTCGCGTCGCGGTACCGCGCGAACCAACCGACCTGCCGCCGTGCGTACGTCCGGGTGAGCTGCTGGGTCTCTGCGATGGCCTCCGCCCGGGGCATCCTGCCGTGCAGTTCTGCGAGCGCCTGCGCGTAGCCGATCGCCTTGCGCGCCGTGACCCCGTGTTCGATCCCGCGCGGCACGAGCTCGCGCACCTCGTCGAGGAGGCCCGCCCGCCACATGCGTTCGACGCGGGCGTCGAGCCGCTCGACCAGGCGCGCACGCTCGCTCCTCAGGTGGATGATGCGGTGCTCGCGCCACGGCACCGGCTCGTCGGGCAATCGCGCGGCTTTCGGCGAGCCCGTGAGCTCGATGACCTCGAGCGCCCGGACGATGCGGCGGCCGTTCTGGGCGTCGACGCTCGCTGCAGTGTCGGCGTCGATGGACCGCAGCCTCGCGTGCATCATGCCGGGGCCGAGCTCCGCGAGCTGGGCCTCGAGGCGTGCCCGGATCGCGGGGTCCGTGCCCGGGAAGCGGAAGTCGTGGATGACCGACGAGACGTAGAGGCCGGAGCCGCCGACGAGCAGCGCGACTTCTCCGCGAGCCTCGAGGTCGTCGATCACGGCCCTCGCGTGGGCCTGGTAGGCGGCCACCGACGCCTCCTCGGTGACGTCGAGCACGTCGAGGAGGTGATGCGGCACCCCTCGACGATCCCCGAGGCCAAGCTTCGCGGTGCCGATGTCCATGCCGCGATACAGCTGCATCGCGTCGGCGTTCACGATCTCCGCAGCACGGCCGACGCGCCCGAACGCCTCGGTGAGGTCGAGGGCGAAGTCGGACTTCCCGGTGCCGGTCGCCCCGACGATCGCGATGAGGGTCACGTCAGCGCTGTGCGTCGCTCGGGTCGTAGATCGGCATGGTGCCCACGCCCGGTGCGACGAGGGGCTCGGCACCGCGGGAACGGAGGGTGGGCAGACCGAGCGAGACTCGACCGGCGGCGGCTCCGCTCGGCCCCGCGGGGACGGCGCAGCTCTCCGCTTGCGCGCGGTCCCATGCGTCGCCGGCGCGCGTGCGACGGATGACGAGTGGAGCGTCATCGAGTGAGTCGGCGATCAGGTGGAAGGGTGCGGCCTGGGTGATCGTCACGGAGACGACGTCACCGGGCCTCGGCAGCTCCGAGCCGGGTGGCACCTCGAAATGCACGAGGCGGCTGTCCTCCGCGCGTCCGCTCAGCCGTCTGGTGGCGGCGTCCTTCTTGCCTTCGCCGGTGGAGACGAGCACCTCGACGGACCGACCGATCAGCCGCTGGTTCTCCTCCCAGGAGATGCGCTCCTGGAGTGCGATGAGGCGTTCGTACCGGTCCTGCACGACGTGCTTGGGGACCTGGTCGTCCATGGTCGCGGCGGGCGTCCCCGGGCGGATGGAGTACTGGAAGGTGAACGCCGACGCGAAGCGCGCCGCTTCCACCACGCGAAGCGTCTCCTGGAAATCGTCCTCGGTCTCGCCCGGGAACCCGACGATGATGTCGGTGGAGATGGCGGCGTTCGGGATCCTGGCGCGGACCCGGTCGAGGATACCCAGGAACCGCTCGGAGCGGTAGGAGCGCCGCATCGCCTTGAGGACGCGGTCGGAGCCGGACTGCAGCGGCATGTGCAGCTGCGGCATCACCGCAGGTGTCTCGGCCATGGCGTCGATGACGTCGTCCGTGAAGGCCGCCGGGTGCGGGCTGGTGAAGCGGATGCGCTCGAGGCCGTCGATCCGGCCGGCGGCGCGGAGCAGCTTGCCGAACGCCTGACGGTCTCCGAACTCCACGCCGTACGAGTTGACGTTCTGGCCGAGGAGGGTCACCTCGACGGCACCGTCATCGACGAGCGCCTGGACCTCCGCGAGGATGTCGCCCGGCCGTCGATCCTTCTCCTTGCCCCGGAGCGCCGGGACGATGCAGAAGGTGCAGGTGTTGTTGCACCCGACCGAGATGGAGACCCACCCGCTGTAGCTCGAGTCCCGCTTGGTCGGCAACGTGGACGGGAACACCTCGAGCGCGTCGAGGATCTCGAGCTGCGCCTCGTCGTTGTGGCGGGCGCGCTCCAGCAGGCTGGGCAGCGATCCCATGTTGTGCGTGCCGAAGACGACGTCGACCCAGGGCGCCTTCTCGAGGATGACGTTCTTGTCCTTCTGGGCGAGGCAGCCGCCCACGGCGATCTGCATGCCCGCATGGCGGCGCTTGACGCCGGCGAGGTGTCCGAGGTTGCCGTAGAGCTTGTTGTCGGCGTTCTCGCGAACGGCGCACGTGTTGATGACGACGATGTCGGGTTCCGCACCGTCCGCCGGAACGTACCCGGCCGCCTCGAGGGACCCGCTCAGGCGCTCGGAGTCATGCACGTTCATCTGGCACCCGAACGTGCGGACCTCGTAGGTCCGCGGCGCGGGGGCCGTTTCAATGGTCTCTTCAGGCGAGACCTGGCGAAGGGTGCTCATGATCGCACCAGTTTACGAGCCGTCGGCGGACAATGCCGCCGTCACCGCCTCGCGAACGACGTCACCGGCATATCCTCGTCGCTGCAG
>JAPSJU010000028.1 GCA_031178025.1 Agromyces sp.
TCCGCCTCACCCGGTGTGTCGATCCGCACCACCGCGTCGAACTCGACCGGCTGCTTGCCCTCCGGCGAGTGCGAGGTGGGCGCGGCCACGACGTGCACGGTGCGCGGCGTCACGCCGTCGTTCAGTGCGTCGAGGCCCGTGATCGTGACCTCCTCGGTGCCGTCCAGGCCGAGGGACTCCGCCGACTCGCCTGCTGGGAACTGCAGGGGCACCACGCCCATGCCGATCAGGTTCGATCGGTGGATGCGCTCGAAGCTCTCGGTGATGACCGCCTTCACGCCGAGGAGGCTCGTGCCCTTGGCCGCCCAGTCGCGCGACGATCCCGATCCGTACTCCTTGCCGCCGAAGATCACCAGCGGAACACCCGCGGCCTGGTAGTTCTGGCTCGCGTCGTAGATGAAGGACTGCGGCGCCTCGGGCTGGGTGAAGTCGCGCGTGTACCCGCCCTCGATCCCGTCGAGCAACTGGTTCTTCAGGCGGATGTTCGCGAACGTGCCGCGGATCATCACCTCATGGTTGCCGCGCCGGGAGCCGTAGGAGTTGAAGTCCTTGCGATCGACGCCGTGCTCGGTGAGGTACCGGCCCGCTGGGCTGTCGGCCTTGATCGAACCAGCCGGGCTGATGTGGTCGGTCGTCACCGAGTCGCCGAGCTTCGCGAGCACGCGCGCGCCGACGATGTCGGTGACCGGGGTGGTCTCCATCGTCATGCCGTCGAAGTACGGGGGCTTGCGCACGTAGGTCGACTCCGCGTCCCACTCGAAGGTGGCACCGGTCGGCGTGGGCAGCGTGCGCCACCGCTCGTCGCCCTCGAAGACGCTCGCGTACTGCTTCGTGAACATCTCCTCGCTGATCGACGAGTCGATCGTGGCCTGCACCTCGGCGGCGTCCGGCCAGATGTCCTTCAGGAAGACGTCGTTGCCGTCGCGGTCCTGCCCGAGGGCGTCGGCCTCGAAGTCGAAGTTCATCGATCCGGCGAGCGAATAGGCGATGACGAGCGGCGGGCTCGCCAGGTAGTTCATCTTCACGTCGGGGTTGATGCGGCCCTCGAAGTTGCGATTGCCGGAGAGCACCGCCGTGACCGCGAGGTCGTTCTCCTGCACCGCAGCGGAGACCTCCTCGATGAGGGGGCCGGAGTTCCCGATGCACGTCGTGCAGCCGTACCCGACCGTGTAGAAGCCGAGTTCCTCGAGATCCTTCGTCAGCCCGGCCTTCTCGTAGTAGTCGGTGACCACCTTCGATCCGGGAGCCAGCGTGGTCTTCACCCACGGCTTCGCCTTCAGGCCCTTCTTCACGGCGTTGCGCGCGAGCAGGCCGGCGGCGAGCATCACCGACGGGTTCGACGTGTTCGTGCACGACGTGATCGCAGCGATGGCCACCGCGCCGTGATCGAGGATGATCTGCTTCCCGTCGGCGAGCGTGACGGGCGTGCGCTTCGACACCGTCGCCGGCGAGTGGCTCGCATGCTCGGAGAACTGGTGGTGGTGGCTGACCTCGCTCCGCGCGGGCTCGTGTCCGAGCTCTTCATCCTGCGGGGTGAATCCGATCGGGTCCGAGGCGGGGAACGTCCCCTCGACGGCGGCATCGACCTGCGAACGCTCGTCGTCCACGTCGGTGTAGTTGAGGAGGTCCTGCTCGAAGTGCGCCTTGGAGGCGCTCAGCTCGATGCGGTCCTGCGGCCGCTTCGGTCCGGCGATCGACGGCACGACGGTGCTGAGGTCGAGTTCGAGGTACTCGCTGAAGACCGGCTCGACGTCGGCGTCGTGCCAGAGCTTCTGCGTCTTCGAGTACGCCTCGACGAGCGCGACCTGCTCCTCGCTGCGACCGGTCAGTCGCAGGTAGTCGAGGGTCACGTCGTCGATCGGGAACATCGCGGCGGTGGAGCCGAACTCGGGGCTCATGTTGCCGATCGTCGCGCGGTTCGCGAGCGGCACGGACGCCACGCCGGAACCGTAGAACTCGACGAACTTGCCGACCACGCCGTGCTTGCGCAGCATGTCCGTGATCGTGAGCACCACGTCGGTCGCCGTGACGCCGGTGGGGATGGCCCCCGAGAGCTTGAAGCCCACGACCCTCGGGATGAGCATCGAGACGGGCTGGCCGAGCATCGCCGCCTCCGCCTCGATGCCGCCGACGCCCCAGCCGAGCACGCCGAGGCCGTTGACCATCGTCGTGTGCGAGTCGGTGCCGACGCACGTGTCGGGGTATGCGCGGAGGACGCCGCCGACCTCCCGCGTGAACGTCACCTTCGCGAGGTGCTCGATGTTGACCTGGTGCACGATGCCGGTGCCCGGCGGCACCACCTTGAAGTCGTCGAATGCGGTCTGGCCCCACCGGAGGAACTGGTAGCGCTCGCCGTTGCGCTCGTACTCGATCTCGACATTGCGCTCGAGGGCGTTCTCGCTGCCGAAGAGGTCGGCGATGACGGAGTGGTCGATGACCATCTCTGCCGGAGCGAGCGGGTTGATCTTGTTCGGGTCGCCACCGAGCGAGACGACGGCCTCGCGCATCGTGGCGAGGTCGACGATGCAGGGAACACCGGTGAAGTCCTGCATCACGACGCGCGCGGGCGTGAACTGGATCTCGGTGTCGGGCTCGGCCGTGGGCACCCAGGAGCCGAGCGCCTGGATCTGCTCCTTCGTGACGTTCTTCCCGTCTTCGGTGCGCAGGAGGTTCTCGAGGAGGACCTTCAGGCTGAACGGAAGCTTCTCGTGGCCGGGCACGGCGTCGAGCCGGAAGATCTCGTAGGACTGGTCACCGACGTGGAGCGTGTCCCTCGCCCCGAAACTGTTCACTGCAGACACGTTGTCCTCTCCTTCGCGGATGCCGCACGAACGCGCGGGCGGCACTCCATCATCTCCGTCAGGCTGGCGGCCGATCCAGCAAGGTTCACCTAAGCGTCCCTCGGCCCGGCACCATCGTAGCGCCGGGATTTATCTTGACGTCGAGATAACTGTATCACTCGCGCGGGCGGGACGACGGATAGACCGCCCTCACGACGAGCCAGGAGAAGACGAGCACGAGCGCGTAGAGCGGCACGCCCATGAGCAGGCGGGTCGCGCCGAGCGCCTCGACGTTGCCGGCGAAGTAGAACGGCAGCTGCACGACCAGGCGAGCCGTGAAGAGCCCGAGCCACACGACGGTCAGGAGCTGCATCGCTCGGAGCTTGCGGCGCTCGGATCGCCACGCCGTGCCGTCGCCCAGGAGGAAGCCGACGATGAGCCCGATGAGCGGCCAACCCACGATCAGCGAGATGAGCAGGGCGAGCCCGTACCCGGCGTTCGTGTAGAAGCCGAGCACGTAGTTGTCCTCGGCCCGGCCGGTCCAGAGCGCGAGCGCCGCGGATGCCGCGACGCCGATGAGCCCGGCGATCGCCTGCGACGGCCCGCTCCGCCTGGCGAGGCGGATGACCGTGAAGACGACCGCGAGCCCGAGCGATGCGACGAGTGCCGGTACGAGCGCCTTCGTGAGCGTGTAGACCACGAGGAACACGAGGCCGGGCAGGATCGCCTCCGCGAGCCCTCGCACGCCGCCGAGCGCGCCGAGCAGGTCGCGTCCGGTCAGCGTCTCGTCGCGCGCGATCCCACCGAGGCCCGCCCGCTCGGCGGCCGCGGCGAGCTGGCGACCGAACTGGCCGGCGTCGGCGTCAGGCGACGCGGCCGCATCCGGTCGCTGCTCGGAGCCGGGCTGGGCGTCTGGGTCTCGATCCGGATCCGCCATGCGTCAGACCGTCGGGGTGCCGGCCGACTGCGGCGGCATCCGCAGCGGGATGAGGTCGCGTGGCGGCATCGGCGTCGAGCCGCGCACCACGACGATCGACCGGAAGAGGTCCTCGACCTGCGCAGCGGCATCGGGATCCACCGCGGCCTCGCCGGCGATCACACCGCGGAGGAACCATCTCGGCCCGTCGACGCCGATGAAGCGCGCCAGGCGCATGTGCCCGGCCTGCCCTTCGGCGGCCGCGACCGGGATCTGCGCCAGCAGCTCCGGGCCGAACGCGCCCTCGCGAACCGTCGTCGTGCCGCCCTGGCGCGCGATCTGGTCGGCGATCTGCGCGCGGATCTCGTGCCAGAGTCCGCTCGTCCGCGGCGCCGCGAACGGCTGCACCTGGAGGGTGGACTTGGCGTAGTCGAGCCCGATCGCGACGACGCGCTTCGTGCCCTCCTCGACCTCGAGGCGAAGGTGCAACCCCTCACGCGGCAGCACCTTGACCCCGCCGAGGTCGACGTAGGGCCGGACGGGGTTCGCCTCGGACTCGTCGAACGGCCCGGCGATCGCGCGGTCGTCGGGGGCGGACTTCGGCTGGTCGACGGGGGTCTCGTCGATGTTCTCGATCTCGCTCACGCATTCACTCCTGACTTGTGCTCCCCGAAACCGGTCGAGCCGAAGCCCCCCTCGCCGCGCAGGCTGCCCGGCAGTCGCTCGACCTCGACGAACCGCGCACGGCTCACCGGCATCACGACGAGCTGGGCGATCCGGTCGCCGGGTTCGATCGTGTACGAGGCATCCGTGTCGGTGTTCAGCAACGCGACCTTGATCTCGCCGCGGTACCCGGCGTCGACCGTGCCCGGGGCGTTCACGATGGTGATGCCGTGCCGGAACGCCAGTCCCGAACGCGGCACCACGAAGGCGACGTAGCCGTCGGGAAGCGCGATCGCGACGCCCGTGCCGACGGTCGCACGCGCCCCGGGCGCGAGCGTCACCTGCTCGGATGCGTGGAGGTCGGCACCCGCATCGCCGGGGTGGGCGTAGCTCGGGAGACGGTCGGCCGTGATCAGCACATCGACGGAATCGGTCACTGTTCGAGGCTAGTGCAGAAGTCTGATCGAATAGGTCCATGCCCGACTACCGCGAGAAACTCTGGCCGACGCCCTGGATCTACATCGCGACGTTGCTGCTCGTGCCCGCGAGCATCCTCGTTCTCGCACCCGTGTCGCTGCCGGCCGGGATCGCGACAGGAGTCATCCTCTATCTGGCGGCGGCCGGGTCGCTCTCGCTCACCGCCCCGCTCATCGAGGTGCAGGACGGCCGCTTGCGGGCCGGCCGCGCCGAGATCCCGCTGGCGGCGACGGGCGAGGCCGTCGCGGCCTTCGACGAGCACGCCAGGGTGGAACGCGGCACCGGCCTCGATGCGCGCGCCTTCCTCGTCATCCGCGGCTGGATCGGCCCCGTCGTGCGGGTCCCCGTCACCGACCCGTCGGATCCGACCCCCTACTGGCTCATCTCGAGCCGTCGACCGAACGAACTGGCCGCCGCGATCAATCGATCGCGGCGGCCGGAACGTGCAGAGGGCGACGTCTAGGACGCGCACTCCAAGCAGATCGGGCCGAGCTTCGTGTCGTGGTCGATCTGCGAACGATGCTTCACGAGGAAGCAGTTCACGCACGTGAACTCGTCGGCCTGCGGCGGGAGCACCACGACGTCGAGTTCGACGTCGGAGAGATCGGCACCGGGCAGGTCGAAGCCTCCGGGATTGTCGGCGTCATCGACATCCACCACACCCGACATCTTGTCGGGGACGCGCTCCTTGAGGGCCTCGATCGACTCTGAGTCGTCTTCGGTCTTCCGTGGTGCGTCGTAATCCGTTGCCATTCCCATCCATTTCGTCATCGCCGAAGATTCGGCGGGCATAGTCTGCATCAAATCGGTTGCGTAAGCAAACCACTTGCATGGCCCCTGAGAACCCGTCGGCGGCGGTCCCGACGAGCTGCTTCCACGTCAACTTGCGCCGCGCCCGCGCTATTCCCGACCGCACCGTGAGCCGCGTGGCATCCTTGGCGCAGACGAAGGCACGGAAGGGCATTGTCGCGATGCAGGAACTCAAGGTAATCGGGGTCGAGAACGGCGCTCTGCTGGCCGCCTCGGACGATGGCGCACGCTTCCGGATCGAGATCGACGAGGTGCTGCAGTCGCGCATCCGTCAGGCGCAGCCGGAGGCGCACGGTGGTCCCAAGCCCTCGCCGCGCGAGGTGCAGAGCATGATCCGCTCGGGTCTGTCGGCGGAGGACGTCGCCCGGGTGACGGGGGCATCCGTCGACGACATCCGCCGCTTCGAAGGCCCGGTGATCGCCGAGCGCGAGCACGTCATCACGTCGGCGCTCTCCGTGCCGGTGCACGTGGCCGGGGACGGCGACGCCTCCGACGAGCCCGCGACGTTCGGCGGCGTCATCCGCGAACGCCTCGCGAAGCTCGGAGCGCAGGGTGAGCGCTGGGCCAGCTGGAAGGACGAGGAGCGGGGCTGGATCGTCAAGCTCGAGTTCACCGCCGACACGATCGACCATGACGCGCGGTGGGGATTCGAACCGCGCACGCAGACGTTGCATCCGATGAATTCCGAGGCCACGACGCTGTCCCAGCAGGGCGAGATGAAGGGCGGGCTCATCCCCCGCCTTCGCGCGGTGAGTCCGGAGGCCGCCGACTCGCGTTTCGACAGCGGCGCGTTCACCTTCGAGGAGCCCGAACACGGCGACCACGACACGGCACCGCACCTCGAACCGCTTCCGTACTCCCGCACGACTCCCGCCGCGTCCAGCCCGGCCGTGACGCGTGCGGCGATCAAGCGGGCCGACGAACCGAGGCAGACGCTCGGCGAGACGGCGGATCTCCTCGAGGCCCTGCGCCGGCGTCGGGGCGAGCGCGAAGCCGCGGGCATCGAGCCGGAGCCGAGCCAGCCTGCCGCGCCGCTCACTCCGGCGCCGGTCGCCGAGGCACCGACGACACCCGCCGACGAGGCGAAGCCGGCGGAGGATCAGCCGGGCTCCGGGGCACGCGCCCTCTGGGGCGGCACGACGAACACCGGACCGGTGGGCTCCACGCGCGCCTCGAAGCGGGGCCGCGCCTCGATGCCGAGCTGGGATGAGATCGTCTTCGGCGCGCGCACGGACGACGACCTGGCCTGACCCGGGGCCTCCGAGTCCATCGGGCTCCGGCTCCGCTCCCCCGCCCTCGCGAGCACCCCGCACGGTGCTACCATCGAACACACGTTCGAATGCGTGGAGGTGCACATGCTGCGGGTGCGAGAGTCCGTCGAGGTGTGGACGAGTGAGACGGGTGAGCCCGTGCGCCTCGTCTGGCGCGCCCGCCGCTTCCGCGTGAGCGATACGCCGACGGCGCTCGTGGGGCCGTGCGACTGGTGGGGACCGTTCTCAGGTCATGATGTGACGCCCGGTCGGGTGCCGCTCGCGATCTCGGGATGGCGCTTCCAGGCGAGCAGCGACGACGGTGAGACCCACGTCTTCGATGTGGAGCACGACGGCTCCCGCTGGCAGCTGCTGCGGGTCTTCGACTAGTCGCCCTTCGAGGCGGGCTGCCCCGCGGCGTCCGCTGCGGCGGCGTTCCGGTCCTCGCTCCTCGTGCCGCCGGTCCTCGGTCGCATCCACAGCATGAGGATGGCCCCGGCGACGAGACCCCAGAACGCCGAGCCGATCCCGGCCACCGCGATGCCCGATGCCGTGACGAGGAACGTGACGATGGCCGTGATGCGGTGTCGCGGATCGTCCAGGGCGCTCGCGACGGCCGTGACGAGCGCGCCGAGGAGGGCCAGTCCGGCCACCGCCGTGATGATGACCGGTGGCGAGGCCTGCACGACAGCGGCGGCGAGCCCGGCCCCTGCGCCGAGCAGCAGGTACACCACTCCCGCCGACACGGTCGCCACCCACCGCTTGCGCGGGTCGGGATTCGCCTCCGGACTCGCCATGATGGCCGCGGTGATCGCCGCCAGGTTGATCGCGTGTCCTCCGGCGAACGCGGCGGCGATGCTCGCAGCGCCCGAGGCGATGAGCACCGGGCGCGGCGCGAGCCGGTAGCCGAACGTCGACATCACGGCGAAGCCGGGCACGTTCTGCCCGGCCATGGTGACGATGAAGAGCGGCAGGCCGAGGCTCGCGATCACGAACGGGTCGAAGACGGGGGCGACGAACTCGAGCTGCGGCCGGACGGCGGAGCTCCCGAGGACGGCGGGGCCCGCGGTGATGGCGATGCCGGTGACCGCCACGGCCAGGGCGGCGGGAACCGCCCACCTGGGCGCGAGACGCGCGAGGAGCAGCCAGGCCAGGACCATCGGCACGGCGATGGCGGGCTGCTCGACCGCGGCGGTGACGGGCGCGATGCAGATCGGGAAGAGGATGCCGGCGAGCATGGCGCTGGCGATGGGCTTCGGGATGCTCGTGATCGCTCGGCCGAGCGCCGGCCACAACCCGGCGAGCACGATGAGCGCGCCGCAGACGAGGAACGCGCCGATCGCCGCAGCGAACTGCTGCGTCGATGCCGCGGCCGCCACGAGCAGTGCCGCCCCGGGCGTCGACCAGGCGAAGGAGACCGGCATCCGCATCGCGATCGGCAGCGCGATGCAGGCCGCTCCCGTGGCGATGCAGAGCGCGAAGAGCCCGGATGCCGCCTGCGTCTCGGTCGCGCCGACCGCGACGAGGCCCGCGATGACGAGGACGAACGATGACGCGAACCCCGTGATGGCGGCGATGACGCCCGCGACGATCGTGTGGAAGATGTGCCGAGTCCGCTCTGAACCGTCTAGGCCGACTTCTCGGCGCGACGCGGCTTGTGCGGCACGATCGTGGGCGCGGCGTTGTCGAGCACCGCTGCCTTCGTGACGACGACGCGAGCGACCCCGGTGGACGAGGGCACCTCGAACATGATCGGCCCGAGCACCTCCTCCATGATCGCCCGCAGCCCGCGTGCGCCGGTCTGCCGGAGGACGGCGAGGTCTGCGATCGCCTCGAGGGCGGGCTGCTCGAAGTCGAGCTCGACGCCGTCGAGCTCGAACATGCGCTGGTACTGCCGCACGAGGGCGTTGCGCGGGACCGTGAGGATCTCCATCAGTGCGTCGCGATCGAGCGGCGTCACCGTCGCGACGACGGGCAGACGGCCGATGAACTCGGGGATGAGCCCGAACTTGTGGAGGTCCTCGGGAAGCACCTCGCTGAAGATGTCGGCTTCGTCCTCCTTGTTGTGCAAGGGAGCGCCGAAGCCGATTCCGCGCTTGCCTGCACGGGAGGAGATGATGTCCTCGAGTCCGGAGAAGGCGCCCGCGACGATGAACAGCACGTTCGTCGTGTCGATCTGGATGAACTCCTGGTGCGGATGCTTCCGGCCACCCTGCGGCGGCACCGAGGCGACGGTGCCTTCGAGGATCTTCAGCAGCGCCTGCTGCACGCCCTCACCGGACACGTCGCGCGTGATGGACGGGTTCTCGGCCTTCCGCGCGATCTTGTCGACCTCGTCGATGTAGATGATGCCCGTCTCCGCGCGCTTGACGTCGTAGTCCGCCGCTTGGATCAGCTTCAGCAGGATGTTCTCGACGTCTTCGCCGACGTAGCCGGCCTCCGTGAGCGCCGTCGCGTCCGCGACGGCGAACGGGACGTTGAGTTGCTTCGCGAGCGTCTGCGCGAGGTACGTCTTGCCGCACCCGGTCGGTCCGATGAGGAGGATGTTCGACTTCGCGATCTCCACGTCGTCGTGGGCGCGGTCGGCCGAGGTCAGCGTCGTGCGAGCACGCACGCGCTTGTAGTGGTTGTAGACGGCGACGGCGAGGGCCTTCTTCGCGGCATCCTGCCCGATCACGTACTCCTCGAGGAAGGCGAAGATCTCCTTCGGCTTCGGCAGCTCGAACTCGCCGGTCTCCGTCTCGCCGGCCTCGGCGAGCCGCTCCTCGATGATCTCGTTGCAGAGCTCGACGCACTCGTCGCAGATGTAGACGCCGGGTCCGGCGATGAGCTGCTGCACCTGCTTCTGGCTCTTCCCGCAGAAGGAGCACTTGAGCAGGTCGGCGCTCTCTCCGATGCGTGCCATCGAACCCTCCCTGTCGACGAGTCTGTTCCGAGCCTAGCTCGTGATCACGGCTCCACGGCATGGCGCGCCCGGATTGCGATCGAGCCGCGTACGCCGACGGCGAACCCGTCACTGATCAGGTGGCGCAGCAGCATGACGGCGAAACGCGGCGGATGCCCGGCTGTCGTACAGCCGGGCATCCGCCGCGTTCACCGCGCGCTGCTACCGGGTGATCGCCGGGAGGCTCTTGCGCGAGGAGAGGACCTGGTCGATGAGGCCGTACTCGAGCGCCTCGGCGGCCGACAGGATCTTGTCACGATCGATGTCCATGTTGACCTGCTCCTTCGCGCGGTTGGAGTGCCGCGACAGCGTCTCCTCCAGCCACTCGCGCATGCGCATGATCTCGGCGGCCTGGATCTCGATGTCCGAGGCCTGGCCGTGTCCGGCCTCGCCCATGGCGGGCTGGTGGATCAGCACGCGGGCGTTCGGCAGCGCGAGCCGCTTGCCGGGCGTCCCGGCCGCCGCGATGACCGCAGCCGCGGATGCGGCCTGCCCCAGCACGACCGTCTGGATCTGCGGACGGATGTACTGCATCGTGTCGTAGATCGCCGTCATGGCCGTGAAGGAGCCGCCGGGCGAGTTGATGTACAGGATGATGTCGCGATCGGGATCCATCGATTCGAGCACCAGGAGCTGCGCCATGATGTCGTCGGCGGATGCGTCGTCGACCTGCACGCCGAGGAAGATGATGCGGTCCTCGAACAGCTTCGCGTAGGGGTCCTGTCGTTTGTACCCGTACGCCGTGCGCTCCTCGAAGCTCGGCAGGATGTAGCGCGAGCCGGGGGCCTGGATGCCGTTGAAGGCGGTGCCGCCGAAAGCAGGGATGTTCATTCGCTCGTTCTCTCTATCTCTCGATGCCTAGGCCTGATCGGTGCCGCCGCCGCCCGAGACATCGAGCGCCGACTCGCGGATGTGGTCCACGAAGCCGTACTCGAGGGCCTCCTGCGCATTGAACCAGCGGTCGCGGTCGCCGTCGGCATTGATCTGCTCGACGGACTTGCCGGTCTGCGCCGCCGTGATCTCGGCCAGGCGTCGCTTCATGTCGAGGATGAGCTGCGCCTGCGTCTGGATGTCGCTCGCCGTGCCGCCGAAGCCGCCGTGCGGCTGGTGCAGCAGCACGCGGGCGTTCGGCGTGATGTACCGCTTGCCCTTCGTGCCGGCGGTGAGCAGCAGCTGCCCCATCGAGGCCGCCATGCCGATGCCGACCGTCACGATGTCGTTCGGCACGAACTGCATCGTGTCGTAGATCGCCATGCCCGCCGTGATCGAGCCGCCGGGCGAGTTGACGTAGAGGTAGATGTCCTTCTTCGGGTCCTCGGCGGCGAGCAGCAGCAGCTTCGCCGCGATCTCGTTCGCGTTCTCGTCACGAACCTCGGAACCCAGCCAGATGATGCGGTCCTTCAGCAGTCGATCGAAAACACCGGGGCTGGGTGTCACTTCGGCCATGTGTCGCTCCGTTTCCGTTGTCGCGTTCACTCGAATCTATCCGGTGCGAACCACGCGGACGGGACTGTTCGCCCTAGGCGGATGCCCCGGCCTCGGCCGCGTATGCCGCGAGCGACACACGGTATCGCGGCAGGTGCGGCGCGAGCGCGCCGAGGGCCTCGGATGCCGCTCGCACCGGCTGCCCGAGGTCGATGAGCGCGAGGGCGCGGAACGCGACGACCGCGTCGCGGAGCTCGCCCGCTTCGGGCTCGACCGAGTCGAGCAATGCGATCGACTCAGCCGGCCGGCCGAGGTTCCGGATCGTCGAAGCGAGCTGGATGTGCGCCTGCACTCGCTCGGAGCCTTCGAGCCCGTTCTCGAGCGCCGCGCGGTAGAGCGGTTCGGCCTCGGCCTCGAGGCCCGCCGAATCACGTGCGCCCGCTCGTTCGAAGAGGGCGATCGGATCGTCCGCCGTGCGCTCGGCGGCGAGCGCATCGATGCGCTGGATGACCTCGTCGGCGCCGATCGCGTTCGCGGCGCTCCAGACGGCGTCGACGCGCTCCTGCCAGTCATCGTCCACGATCGCTCCTCGGTGCAACGCGGAAGGGCCGGGCGAATCGCCCGGCCCTTCCGTCGATGGAGGCGTCGCCGCCGGGACCCTTCCCGGATCTACTCGGTGTCGGCCTTCTTCGCGGCACGCTTGCGCGCCGGCTTCTTCGGCTCCTCCGCCTCGTCGGCGGCGGGCTCGGCGGATGCATCCGGTGCCACCGTCGCGTCATCCGACTCGGCCTCGTCGGCGCCGGCCACGGCGGTGAACTCGGAGAGGTCGACGGCGTTGCCTGCGGCATCCGACACCTTCGCCTTGCCGAGCGCGATCGCGAGCGCCTTGTTGCGTGCGACCTCGCCGACCATGGCGGGGATCTGCCCGTTCTGGCTCAGGACCTGCACGAACTCGTTGGGGTCCATGCCGTACTGGGCGGCACCCTGCACGAGGTACTGGGTCAGCTCGTCCTGGCTGACCTGCACCTTCTCCTTCTCGGCGATCGCGTCGAGCACGATCTGCGTCTTGAAGGCCTTCGTGCTGGACTCGGTGACCTCGGCGCGGTGCTCGGCGTCCTCGAGTCGCCCCTCGGACTCCAGGTGGCGGTGCACCTCGTCCTCGATGACGCTGTCGGCGACCGGAACCTCGGCGAGCTCGAGCAGCTTGTCGACGAGGAGGTCGCGAGCCTGCGTCCCCTGCCCGAACGACTTGTTGCGGGCGACCTGCTCCTTCAGGCTCGAGGTGAGCTCGTCGAGCGTGTCGAACTCGCTCGCGATCTGCGCGAAGTCGTCGTCGGCCTCGGGAAGCTCGCGCTCCTTGACCGCCGTGACGGTGACGGTGATCTCGGCCGTCTCACCCTCGTGCTCGCCGCCGAGCAGCTTGGACTCGAACGTGGTCGTCTCACCGGCGGTGAGCGAGTCGAGCGCTTCGTCGATGCCTTCGAGCAGCTCGCCCGAGCCGAGCTCGTAGGAGATGCCGCTCGCCGTGTCGACCTCGGCTCCCTCGATCGTGGCGACGAGGTCGAGCGTGACGAAGTCGCCCGACTTGGCCGGCCGGTCGACCGTGATGAGTGTGCCGAAGCGGGTGCGGAGACGCTCGAGCTCCTCGGCGACCTCCTCGTCCCCGACCTCGACGGAGTCGACCGTCAGCTCGAGGCCCTCGTACTCGGGGAGCTCGATCTCGGGACGCACGTCGACCTCGATCGCGAGGAGGAGATCTCCCGAGAAGTCCTTCTCGTTCGGCCATTCGACGATGTCGGCCTCGGGGCGGCCGAGCGGGCGCAGCTCGTGCTCGGTGACGGCGGCGCGGTAGAAGCCGTCCAGGCCTTCGTTGACCGCGTGCTCGAGCACGGCGCCCTTGCCGACACGCTGGTCGATGATGGGCGGCGGCACCTTGCCCTTGCGGAAGCCCGGCACGTTGATCTGCTCGGCGATGTGCTCGTAGGCGTGGGCGATGCTGGGCTTCAGCTCCTCGGGCGTCACCGAGATGGTGAGCTTGGCGCGCGTGGGGCTCAGCTTCTCAACCGAAGTGGTCGGCATGTGGAAGATCTCCTGTTGTGTGGAAGTTCGTGTCGAGCCTCAGGCGACTCGTCGGGGCGACAGGATTCGAACCTGCGACCTCCCGCTCCCAAAGCGGGCGCTCTACCAAGCTGAGCTACGCCCCGAGTCGCTGACTCAACTCGTCGATTCACCTGCACGGGCATGCCGGAGCATGCGGCAGCGCGGATGGACCCACGAAAGTCTACTGCACGGTCGGCGCGGCCCGCGGCCCACGAGAGCCGGGCCCGCACCGGTGGCCCCCGAACAGGCCCTGTGGAGCGCCCGTTCCGTGCGTCGTCGGCGTGGCAGAGTGAGCGCATGACCGACCGCTCCCTCCCCGACGGATCACGCGACGTGCGTCGATGGCCGGGCGACCCGCTGCAGCTCGTCGACACGTCGCGGTGCCCGGCGTGCTTCAGCCCGCTCGCCGGTCCGCAGTGCCGGGTGTGCGGTCTCGACCTCGACGTGCCTGCCGCCTCCGAGCTGTTGTCGCTCTCGAAGCGGCTGTACGACCTCGAGGTCGCGCGCCAGTCCTTCATCTCGCACATGCGCGCGGCCCAGGCGGCTCGAGTGGACGCTGCCCACCGAACGGCGACGCCGGTCGCCGTACCGGCGACGGGCGGGTCCCCCGTGGCATCGGAAGCGCACGCAACCGGGACGACGGCCCGGCGCACGGAGCAACCGGCGGCTCGATCCGCGGCACCGCCTCCGCGACCGCCGGTACCCGGCGCGGCACCGCCTCCGTCCGTGCCCGCCCGTCCCGGCCGTTCCGGGGTGCAGGTCCTCCTCCTCACGCTCGGTGTCGTGCTCATCTCGGTCACGGCCGTGGTGTTCCTCTTCGTCGCCTACCTCGTGGCGGGCCTCGAGGTGCGATCGGTGATCATCGCCGCAGCGAGCGTGCTCGTGCTCGGTGCCGCGTGGCTGCTGCGTGCACGCCGCCTGCCGGGCACGGCGGAGGGGGTGGCCTCCGTCGCCATCGTGCTGCTGCTGCTCGATGTGTGGATCGTGCGGGCGAACGACCTGTTCGGCACGGGGGCGGTCTCGGCGAGCACCTACACGGGAATCGCGCTGCTCCTGGTCGCGGGTCTGCTCACGGCGACGAGGATCGCGAGCGGCATCAGGGTGACCGGGTTCGGCGCGGCGGCGCTGGTGCCGGTGGCGTCCTTCCTGCTCGCTTCGAGCCTGGTACCCGAGTCGAATCTGTTCACGGGCATCTGGGCCGGAGGCCTGGCCGCGGCGACGGTCGGCGCCCTCGCGAGCCTCGCCGCGCGCCCGCCCGCGGTCGAGCGCGTCATCCTGCTCTGGGGCGCCGCCATCGGCGGGGTGCTCGCCCTGGCCAGCGCGGCGTGGGCGGTGCCCGACCCCG
>JAPSJU010000029.1 GCA_031178025.1 Agromyces sp.
CGCCTGGCGCAGGAGGCCGACGTGGCGAGCGGCCGTGGAGATGCGCGAGACCGATGTCGCGAGCGCGAGCGCACCGACGAGGGCGCCGTCCGACGATCGCACCGCGACCGCGAGGCACGCCCGATCCCGCGAGAGCAGACCGATCTGCTGCGTGTACTCGCGCACCGCCGCTGCCTGCGCGATCTCGGCGATGTCGTCGGCCGTGGCCGAACTGCTCGCCTCCGCCGCGGCGACCGGGAGCTCGGCGAGCAGGAGGTGCCCGACCGCCGAGCGGGCGGGGTCCCTCGCGAACGCGCCGGGGTCGGAGACCGGCACGCGCGGATCCTCGTCGACCAGCACGACCGCGCCGTCGTCGAAGCGGACGAAGTGGATCGCCTCGCCGGTCTGCTGCCGGAGCGCCTCGAGCACGCCCTGGTGCACCGCGGGCGCCGAGGGCACGGCGACGAGGTGCGCGAGCTCCACCACCCGGCTGCCGAGGATGAAGCCCTTGAGGTCGGGCCGCCGGAGCAGGAACTCGTCCTGCACGAGCGAGTTGACGATGCGGTAGACCGTCGCACGGGGCACCTCGAGGGCCCTGGAGATGTCGTTCGCCGAGACACCGGTGCGGTGCCTGGCGACCTGCTCCAGGATGTCCAGGGCGAGGGCGATGTTGCTCGTGCGAGGCACGGTGGCGCCGTCGAGGCGGATGTCGGGCGCCGGCATCACCGTGTGGCGTCCGAACGCGGGACCGGTACGCCGCCGATCGAGTCGGACGCCACCGGGCTGTCGTAGAGGCCCAGGCGGCGGGCGATGCCCAGTCGGCGCATCCGCACGAGGCATGCGGCGATCGCCGTGGCGGAGGAGATCGCGGCGAGCACGAGACCGGGCACGGAGGCGTCGCTCGCCGTGGCGATGTACTGCACGAGGACGGCAGCCAGGGCGCCCGCGCCGGTGAGGCCGGCGATGGCCGCGCGCCATGTGAACTCGCCGAGCCGGAGGAGGAACGCCGGCGCCGCGACGCAGAGCAGCACGGAGGCGACGACGTACCCGGTCACCGCTGCCGGCGACGTGTAGTCGCGGATGCCCTCACCCGTGCCGGTGACCGCAAGCCAGGCGAGCGGGGCAGCCGTGATCCCGGCCGTGATGAGCGCGGTGCCGGCAGCGGGCGTGCCGAAGCGAGTCCAGGTGCGCCCGAAGACCGACGGCATCAGCCGCTCGCGACTCATCGCGAAGGCGAGTCGAACGAGTGCCGTCGTCGATGCGAGTGCGCAGGCGAGGAACGACAGGGCGATGATCAGGTCGATGACCGGCCCGGCGCCGGAGAGGCCGGCGTCGGCGGCGAGGCTCACGAGCGGCACGTCCATGGTGTCGGATGTGGCAGTGAGGTGCGCCGCTCCCGAGAGCTGCGCCGCCGCGCCGACGAGATAGACCACGCCGACGCCGATGACCGTCCAGAGCAGTGCGCGGGGGATGGTCGCGAGAGGCCGCCGTGTCTCGGGGGCGAGTGCCGCGCCGCTCTCGAAGCCGATGAACGCCACGAGCGCGACGCCCACGCCGGCGAGGACGGCGCTGGGATCGAACGGCGCCGACGTGTCGGGCGCGAGGGCGGTCAGGTTCCAGTCGCTCGCCTGCAGCACCACGAACGACAGGGCGAGGATCGTCGCGACGGCGAGGATCTCGATGACGAGCATGACGCGGGTCGACACGCGGAGCCCGCACACGATGATCGTGACGATGAGCACGCCGAACGCCACGATGACGGAGGGCAGCAGCCACGCGGCCGCGACGAGTCCGGTGGCGTGCTCGACGAGCGCGACCGATCGCCGTGCCGCGCTCGTCAGCGTGCTCACCGCGATCCCGCCGTAGGCGAGGGCGAGCGCGACGCCCGCCACGATGCCGGCGACGGGGCCGAGGCCGCGCACGACGAACGTGTAGAGCGACCCCGTGCTCGCGATCCGGCGGGCGAAGAGCGAGATCGTCACCGCGAGCACCAGCGCGATCGCGAGGGTGACCACGAGTGAGACGAACGCGAACGACCCCGTCCGCTGACCGAGGGCGACCGGGTTCACGAGCATGACGCCGGCGGGCGCGACCGCCGCGACCGACTGCGCCGCGACGTCCCATCCGCCGACGCTGCGCCGACGGAGGCCGTGCAGCGGCGACGTGGCATCCAGTCCGGCGAGCGGCTGCCGCTCCGCGATCGCCCGTTCGAGTGCCCGCACGTCTGTCCTCCTGTCCGAGCACCGTAGCGGCGGGACGTTGCCACCCCGCGTCACCCCGATTTCGGGGGTATGACGGCGGGTGGGACGGCCGGCGCATCCGCGCGGCCCCGAGTGTCCACCTCGACGCTCGCAAACGTTCCGGAGCCGCAATCGGCGTGAAACAGCACGCCGCCAGACTCACGACTGAGGTCCCGTCGATCCGGGAACCACGGGTCGATCCCGACCCGCGTCGTACGTCCGATCGGGCGCACGACGCTCCGCCTACGCGAGGGCCAGCCCTCGCGTGTCCTCGGAGTGCGCTCGCGTCGCCACCACCGCGGGGCCGCTCGGTCGTCCAGTTGCACCACCCCGAAAGGATGCCTGTGAAACTCCCATTCCCACCGCCCGGCTCCGACGCCGGCGAGGCCGGCGAGGGTCGAACCCCGTCCGGCCGCGCGCCGCGGGTGCTCGGCATCGCGTCGATCGCGACGTCGGCGAGCGCCGTGATCGTCCTCGCCGTCGCCTCGCAGGTCGCCGTGCACGCGACGAGCGACGAGCCCGACCCGGCTTCGGCGCCCATCGCGGCCGAGTCGACCGACGAGCACGCACCCGAGAAGGCCGACGCCGTGGCACCTCCCGCCGCGATCCCGGCCGCCTACGACCAACTCGCGGGCGACGAGGTCTCGTACGTGCGGTTCCTCGTCAGCCGGTCGGCCGACTTCGCAGCCGGCGGTGACCTGTTCGGCGGTGCCGGACTGCAGTACCTGTCGACGGACGTCGCGGACCCCTCGTTCCATACCGACGGGCAACGCCGGCTCTCGCTCCTCTACTACGACTACGCGAGCAACGAGCTGGTGAGCTTCGTCGTCAACGTCACCGCCGGCACCATCGAGGAGGTGCAGCGCGGGTCGGGATCACAGCCCGCTCCGACCGACGCCGAGACCGGCCTCGCCTGGGACCTCCTGCTCGCCGACGGCGCGGCGGGCGCCGAGCTCGGCGCCGAGTACGCCGCGCTCACCGGAGGCGCAGCACTCACGCCGGAGACCGACACGCTCGAACTCTCGGCGCACTCGTTCACGACGGACGCCGCCTCGTTCGGCGCCGAGTCGTGCGGCGTCGAGCGCTGCGTGCAGTTGCTCGCCCAGGTGAGCGGCGGCGCGTTCCTCACGACGAGCACGTATGTCGTCAACCTGTCCACCAAGACCGTCCTTCCCGTCTCATGACCCAGGAGAAGTCAATGCTCAAACGTTTCGGATCCCTCGCGCTCGCGGGGGCAGTCATGGCCGGGGGGTTGCTGCTCGTCCCGGCGGGCGCAGCATCCGCCCAGTCCGTCACCGAGGCATCCTGCTCGGGTGACTCGCTCGTGAAGGAGACGCTCACCGCGGGCTCCAGCTGGGAGATGTGCTGGCGCATCGACACCTACCGCGGGCTCGTGCTCGACAAGGTGGCGTACCAGCCGCGCGACGAGGCGGCACCCATGATGGTGCTCGACTCCATCGCGCTCGCGCAGCTCAACGTGCCGTACGACACGGGCGCCACCGAGTACAACGACGTCACCACCTACCAGGTGGGCGGCCGCCGCCTCCAGGCGATCACCGACGTCGACTGCCCCACCGGCGAGGTGCGCTCCGCGTGGACGGATGCCGCTCGAGGCGAGATCCCCGCGATCTGCATCGGCGAGGAGGACTCGGGTCTCGCGTATCGCACGAACATCACGAACGACGCGCTCTACGCCGCCCAGGGCAGCGACCTGGTGCTGCACACCGTGTCGCGCATCGGCTGGTACGAGTACCAGACCGAATACCGGTTCCACGACGACGGCGAGGTGTCGGTGCGCCTCGGCGCGACCGGCGACCTCTCGCCCAACGACTACACGAACGTCATCAACCAGGGGTGGCCGCTCGGCGAGGGCGACACCGACTTCGCCGTGAACCACTACCACTCGGCGTTCTGGCGGGTCGACTTCGGCATCGACGGCGCCGAGTCCCAGGTGGTCGAGAAGTTCGACACCGACCCGACGGGTGAGGTGGGCACGACGGGCGACACGGGCCGCACGCCGATCCTCGACACGCAGCTGACCACGGTCGACACCGAGGGCAAGGTCTTCGTCGAGAACCGCGAGGCGTATCGCGTCGTGAATCCGGACAGCATCAACGCCGACGGGCATGCGCGTTCGTACGAGATCATCGTCGACCGCGACCAGGCCTACAACCTGAACCCCGAGACCGACTACGACATCGCGTTCACGAGCGCCAAGCCGGATGAGGTCCACGCGTCGTACAACCTGATCCCGCAGAAGGCGAACCAGGGCGTGAGCGACTACATCGCCGACGGCGAGAGCCTCGAGGACCCGGTCGCCTGGGTCAACGTCGGCTTCCACCACATCAACCGCGACGAGGACCAGAGCCCGATGCCGATCCACTGGCAGGGCTTCACCCTCTACCCGCGCGACGTGACGGCGCAGAACCCGCTCATCCCCGAGGGTCGGAAGTGGGTGAACGGTGACATGCGCGGCGTCCCCAACCCGAACATCCCCACGACGCCGCCCACGACGCCGCCGACGACCCCGCCGACGACCCCGCCCGGCACCCCGCCGGCGACGACCCCGCCGACCGGAGGGCCGACGACGCCGCCGGCGGATGGGCCGGCCACCCCGCCGACCGACGGCGGCACGGCCACCGGCACGGTGGAGTTCGGTTCGAACGAGGTGACGCCGGGCGGCACGCAATCGGTCACCGCCTCCGGCTTCACGCCCGGCGAGTCGGTGGGCGCCGTGCTCCACTCCGACCCGATCGACCTCGGCACCTACGTCGCCGACGAGAACGGCGACGTGGAGTTCCAGTTCCTCGTGCCGACGGACCTGCCCCTGGGCGAGCACCGCCTCGTGCTCACCGGGCAGACGTCCGCGGTGACCGCGGAGGGCACGTTCACCGTTGCGGCGGCGACCGCCGCGAGC
The DNA here is from genome assembly GCA_031178025.1 of Agromyces sp. GTDB lineage: Bacteria > Actinomycetota > Actinomycetes > Actinomycetales > Microbacteriaceae > Agromyces. Next base: position 5,137 of record JAPSJU010000029.1, read on the forward strand.
ATCTTCACGCAGCTCGGCACGACCGGCTCGAACGCCAACGTGCTCGCGACGGTCGGTGCGACGCTCCTCCTGCTGGGAGCCGCGCTCGGCTTCGCCGGATGGTACCGCCGTCACCGCGGATCGGGCGCCGTGCTCGCCTGATGACGGCACCGTGGGTGGTCGCCGTCTGCCACGCGGCGGCCACCCACGGGCTCTCGCCTTCCCTGTCCTTCCATCTCCCCGGAGGTCGTCGTGATCCGACGCTCACGCCTCGCCGCGGCATCCGTCGTCATCGCCGTCGCGGTCGCGGTCCTCGCGACCGTCGTCGTGGGCCGTTCGCTCGTGGCCGACCCTCCACCGGTCACGGTGGTCGCGGCAGGGCCGGCGGGGGCCACGCCGAAGCAGGACTTCCCGAGCTCGGCCGATCACTGCTACGTCGATGCGATGCTGCCGCATCATGAGCAGGCACTCACGCTCAGCGAGATCATCCTCGCCGAGCCGCTCGCGGGAGACCGCGTGCGCGCGCTCGCCGCGTTCATCATCGCCGACCAGGGCCGGGAGATCGAGGCGATGCGCGAATGGCGCGAGGCGTGGGCGCGCGCGACGGCGACGACGACGACGGATGCCGCCACGGCCGGCACGCCCGCCGGGCACGCGGGGCATGGCGTCGCCGCCGATCCGCCGGCTGCGGCATCCGATTCCCCGCCGGCGTCCGCCTCACCGGCACCCGCTGCCCGCGTCCCCGGCTCGTGCGCGGCCCATGGAGCCGACCACGCCGCGATGCGGGGCATGGCGACCGATGGTCAGCTCGACGCGCTGCGGGCCGGGGACGGCGCTGCCGCCGGGCGGCTGTTCCTCGACCTCATGATCGCGCACCACGACGGTGCGCTCGAGATGGCGCGTACCGCGGTGCTCGAGGGCTCCAACGCGTTCGTCCGCGCCTCGGCCAAGCACGTGCTCATCGAGCAGGACCGCGAGATCGCCGCGATGCGCGGCATGCTCGAGGACCTCGGATGACGGGTCGCCCTGCCGTGCGGCGCGCCGTCGCCGCGGCATCGCCCGTCGTGGTCGCGGTCGCGGCGGTGCTCGCGTTCGGCACGGGCGAGGTGAGCCACGGGTCGATGCGGCCGGGACTGCGGCCCGGCGACGTCGTGCTGTTCGACCGGATCGCGGCACCGGCTCGCGGCGACATCGTCGTCTTCGCCGATCCCGGCGACTGGACCGACGAGGACGACGCGCTGCTCATCAAGCGCGTGATCGGCATCGCGGGCGACCGGGTCGTCTGCTGCGAGGTGGGCACGGGCCGGCTCATGGTGAACGGCGCGCCGATCGACGAGCCGTACGTGCTCGAGCCGGACCGCCCGGGCGGAACCATCCCGTTCGATGTCAGGGTGCCGGACGGAGGCGTCTGGCTGGTCGGCGACGACCGCCGTGGTTCGCACGACTCGCGCGCCGAGGTCGCCGGGGAGTCGCGTGGGGTCGTGCAGCGCGATGCGGTCCTCGGAGTGGTGCGCGCCACGCTGCCGGGATAGTGCTCGACCGCCTGCTCGGCGGCAGGGTGGGCCCGTTCGGCGACGCGCCCCAAAGCGTTCGGGCCGGGAGCGTTCTCTCAGCCGGCGAGCACGAGCTCGTCGAGCGGCTTGCGCCGCCGCGGGGCGACCTCGCGCTGGCGCAGCGGGTCGGGCAGGGCGTCGACGTCGCCGAGCACGCCGACGGCCGTGATCGAGACGACCTCGAGACTCGGGTCGAGCGCGAAGGCGGCGTGGAGACCCGCGGCGTCGAACCCGCCCATCTGGTGGGTGTGCAGGCCCTCGTGCTGCGCCTGCACCGTGAGGTGCGCCACCGCCTGTCCGAGGTCGTACCGCGCCCACGGCCGTGCGCCACCGGACTCGTCGACGGTCTCGGCGATGTTCACGACGAGCACGGCGGCCGAGTCGGCCCACGTCTGGTTGAAGCCCAGGAGTGCATCGTGCACGGTGGTGAACGCCTCCGACCCGCGGCGAGCGACGATGAAGCGCCACGGCTGCACGTTGTTGGCGGACGGCGCCCAACGCGCGGCTTCGAGGATCGTGCGGATGGTCTCAGGTTCCACGACGGCGTCGGGGTCGTAGGCGCGCGGACTCCACCGCTCGACGAGCGCGGCGATGAGCGGGGCCTCGGTGTCGGCATTGCGGGACGTGGAACCGGTGATGAGCGTCATGCGGAGGAGCCTTCGAGCGAGAGGGACGGATGCCGGGGCGCCGTCGTCCCGCGTGGTGCAACGCGCCCGGGCGGCTGCTATTCCATGTATTTGCATATTCCCAGCTGCGGCGCGTCACAAGCTGCCGGCGGGTCACGTCCCCCGTCGGGCTCGTCGTTCCTTCTCGCGCTCGAGCGTGTCCGTCTCCTCGTGGCCGAACGCGAGCGGGTCGGGTCGGTGCTCGGCCTGATCGACCGTCAGGAGCCCGTCCGGATCCTGCGGATCGCGCCGCCCCGTCAGCCGCTCGCCGACCGTGGACTTGTCGTCATCGTGAGGCATGCGCTCACTGTACGGCGGTCGGTGCGGCCGCTGAAGGGGTTGCGCGCGGCCGCCGAAGCGCTCCATCGCCGGCTCTCGGCCGGCAGCCGCCGGGCGAGAGGCCGGGGCGCCTATGCGCTCGCGAGCTCCTCGCCGATGCCGGCGACGAAGGCGTCGATGTCCGCCTCGCTGGTGTCGAACGAGCACATCCAGCGCACCTCACCGCGGGAGGCATCCCAGTCGTAGAACCGGAAGCCGCGGTCCCGCAGCCGGTCGGCGACGCCGGCGGGCAGGGTCGCGAACACGCCGTTCGACTGGGTCTCCTGCGTGAACCCGAGGCCGGGCAGCTCGCCGGCCGCGATGCCGGCGTCGAGCGCATCGCGCAGTCGCCGCGCCATGGCGTTGGCGTGCGACGCGCTCTCGATCCAGAGCTCGCCCTCGAGCAGGGCGATGAGCTGCGCCGAGACGAAGCGCATCTTCGAGGCGAGCTGCATGTTGAGCTTGCGCAGGTACTTCAGCCCCTCGGATGCCGCGGGGTTCAGCACCACGATCGCCTCCGCGCCGAGTGCGCCGTTCTTCGTGCCGCCGAAGCTCAGCACGTCGACGCCGGCATCGCGCGTGAACGCGCGGAGCGGGAGCTCGAGCGATGCGGCGGCGTTCGCGAGGCGGGCGCCGTCGAGGTGCAGCTTCATGCCGCGCTCGTGGACGTGATCCGCGATCGACCGGATCTCCTCGGCGGTGTACGCGGTGCCGAGCTCGGTCGTCTGGGTGATCGAGACGACGAGCGGCTGCGCGCGGTGCTCGTCGCCCCAGCCCCATGCCTCGCGATCGATGAGCTCGGGGGTGAGCTTCCCGTCGGGAGTCGGGACGGTGAGCAGCTTCATGCCGCCGACCCGCTCGGGCGCACCGCCCTCGTCGGAGTTGATGTGGGCCGTCGACGCGCTGATGACCGCGCCCCAGCGCGGCAGCATCGACTGGAGCGCCGTGACGTTCGCCCCGGTCCCGTTGAACACGGGGAAGACCTCGATCCCCTCGCCGAAGTGCCGTGCGAAGACCTGCTGCAGCCGTTCGGTGTAGAGGTCCTCGCCGTACGCCACCTGGTGCCCGCCGTTCGCGGCCGCGATGGCCGCGAGCACCTCAGGATGCACGCCCGAGTAGTTGTCGGAGGCGAAGCCGCGGATGTCGATGTCGTGGAGGGGCTGGAACGCGTCGGTCACCGAACCATCCTCCCATCCGTCAGGAGCGCAATGCCTCCAGGACGGCGAGCACCCGGCGGTTCTCGTCAGCGGAAGGCGCGAGTCCGAGCTTGGAGAATATCTGCGCGCACGTGGACTCGACGGTCCGCTCGCTGATGAACAGGGCCCGCGCGATCCCTGCGTTCGAGCGACCCTCGGCCATCGCGGCGAGCACCTCCCGCTCTCGGGCCGAAAGCCGATCGAGCGGCGAGTCGTGTCGTCTCCGGCGCATCAGGCGCGACACGATCGACGGGTCCAGCACGCATTCGTCCGCGACGACGCGGCGAAGGGCGTCGACCAGTACCGCGATATCGGAGACACGCTCCTTCAACAGGTAGCCGAGCCGCTCCGGCTGTTCCGTCAGCACGCGCTCGGCGTAGCGCGGCTCGAGATGCTGGCTGAGGAGCACGACCGCGGTCGCGGGGAACCGCTCGCGGATGCGTCGTGCAGCGACGAGGCCCTCGTCGGTGTGAGTCGGCGGCATGCGGATGTCGACGACTGCGGCATCCGGACGTTCCCGGTCGACCAGCCGTATGAGCGATGCGGCATCCTCGGCCTCGCCGACGACCTCGACGCCTGCGGTGCCGAGGAGGAGCGCGAGCCCGCTGCGCACGAGCATCACGTCGTCGGCGATCACGACGCGCATGGCACCTCCATCGTGACTCGTGTGCCGACCTCGGTCTCGCTGACCGAGAGTCGCCCACCGAGCGCGCCGATGCGATCAGCGGCCTCCGCAGTCTCCTCCGGCGTGAGCTCCGCTCCGGCCACGTCGACGAGTGCGTGGAGCGCGCCGTCGCCAGAGCCGCCCGTGATGCGCACGCGCTTCGCTGATGCGCGGGCCGCGAGGTCGATCGCCGTGAAGATCCCGAAGTACAGCGCGGCGCCGGCGTCGTCGTCGAGCGGCCGCCGAGCCGGCACGTCCGGTTCGACAGGGACCGACGCCCCGGCGGCGAGTTCCTCGACCGCTGCCCAGACACCCTCGGTACGCAGGACCTCGGGAGCCAGGCCGTGGGCGATCGCGCGCAACTGCTCGAGCGCCGTACGGATGGCCGATTCCGCCTCGGCCAGCTCGCCCAGATCGGGGTCCGTCCGGCGGGCGACGGCCAAGTAGAGCATCGAGCTCACGAGCCGCTGCTGCGCCCCGTCGTGGAGGTCGCGTTCGATTCGCCGGCCCTCGGCGTCTGCGATCTCGACGATCCGGCGTTGCGAGGCTCGGAGTTCGGCGACGCGGGCTCGGGCAACGGCGGCCAGTTGCGCGTTGCGGAGCGCGAGCAGTTCCGACGCTCCGAGCTCCGCTGCCGCGTCGGACGTCTCGCGGTCCGGAGCCGCGATCCACGCGATCGCGGTACCTCGGCTCTCGATGATGAGGCCGTCGTCAGGGTCACGGACCGCCCGCCCCGTTGCGTCCACCCATCGGCGCTCGCCGGGCACCGCGAAATGCGCTGATGTCAGCGGAGTCGATCCGGCGTGGGTGAAGCCCGCGGCAAGGCGGAAGGCGGCGGCTCGTGTGCGTGCCTCGACCAGGACCGCAGCGAGGACGGCGACCGCGAACGCGAGGAAACCCACAGCAGGGACGTCGACCGGCGAGAACTCCTGCGGCGGGGCATCCCAGACCAGAAGCCGCCAGATCATCGAGATCGCGATCGCGGCGGAGCAGATGCTCGCCCCCGCCAGGACCACGATCGGCGCCGCGCGTCGCCCGCGTCGAATCGCGACGATGGCGAAGCCGACGACCGCGGCGGTGGTGAGGATGCCGGCGGCGGCGAGCGCGGAGCGCGTCGAGAGGATCTCGGCGAGCGGCGCGGGCGCGTCCACGCAGCCCTGAAGGCAGCGCGGTTCGCGGAGGGGATCGAATCCCAGGGCGAGGATCCCTGCCGCGGCGAGCGATGGCACGGTGATCACCCACCACACGCGTCCCATCGGCCCCCGCCAGCCGAGAGCGGCACCGCAGGCGCCCGCAACCGCCATCGGCAGGCTGCTCGCCAGGATCGCCTGCAGTCGATCGGGGAACGCGAGCACCGATGCGCTCGCGCTGGCTGTGCCGGCTACGGCGACGATCGCGACGCCGACGGCGGCGACGGACCGGCGCGTGGAGAGGAGCCACGCATCGATCGCCAGCAGCACGACCGCCGAGACGTGCACGGCGACCATCACCGGCGCCTCCTTGCGGACCGTTGCGCTGGGGCCGCTGAGTACGGCGAGGGCGGCAGCCGAGATCGCCGCGATCGTCGTGACCACCGCAGCGGTGCGACCTTGCGTCACCGCGGCGAACGATCGAGGGACCCCGACAGCCTGGGCCATGGCTGCGATCGTACCGGGGTCCCGTCTGGATGCGACCGAACATCCGTGTTTTCCCCGGTTGCACACCGTGGAAGCTCGCTGCCGCTGCCCGCGATCTCGGCCGACACTCAGTGGCATCGCTACGGGACAATGGAGGTCATCATGTCGAAGACAGCGCGCGGTGTGGCTGTGCTCGGAGTGGCGGTGCTGCTCGCGGGATGCGCTGCCGGTGTCGACAAGGCGGGTTCGGAGACGCTGACGCTCCGACTCGCCTCGATCGACGGCGAACTCGATCCGACCGGCACCCAGTACGGTCAGGCGGCCTTCGTCGAGGCTCTGAGCGGGGTCTCCGACGGTCGGCTGGAGGTCGAGATCGCCTGGGAGTACGGCGAGCGCCGGGCAGATGCCGAGTCCGACCTCGTCCGCGCGATCGCCGACGGCGACCTCGACGGCGGCTGGCCGTCGACCCGGGCGTTCGCTGCCGCCGGCTATTCGGGGATGAAGGCGATCGAGGCGCCGATGACCCTCACGAACTACGAGGCGCTGAGCGCCGTCATCGACGGGCCGGCGGGCGAACAGCTCCTCGCTGCGCTCGACGGCACGCCGATCCTCGGGCTCGGCACGACGATCAGCGAGCTGCGCAGACCGTTCTCCACGAAGCCCCTGGCCGAGCCGACCGATTGGGACGGAGTGCGTTTCCGCTCGTACAACTCCCCGGTCCAGGCGGACGCGATCACCGCCCTCGGAGGCGAACCGGTCTCGGCCGGGATCGACTGGCGCGAGCGCGTCGAAGCGGGCGCGCTCGACGGCGCCGAACTCGGCCTCGGCATCGGCTCGGTCGTCGGAGGGGATGTACTGCCCAATGTCACGGCGAACGTCATCCTCTGGCCGAAGCTTGCGGTGCTCTCGGTGAACCGGGAGCGCTTCGAGTCGCTCTCCGACGAACAGCGAGGGTGGGTCGAGGAGGCGGCACACCTCGCCGTCGCAGCCGCCGTCGACGGCGACTACGACGAGGCCGACTTCGCGGAGGTGGCCTGCAGTGCGGGCGTGCGTTTCGTGGAGGCCCCCGCAGACGCCATCGCCGCGCTTCGTGAGCGCGTGCAACCGGTGATCGATGCGATCGCCGCCGACCCCGCCGAGCGTGCGCTGCTCGACGAGGTGACGAAGGTGGCGCAACAGCATCCCGCGCCCGATGCACCGGTCATCCCGGCCGGCTGTGGCGTAGGGGGCAGCGGCCCCTCCTCCGGTGAGGATGTCGCATTCGCTCCGATCCCCGACGGCATCTACCGCACGGATGTGACCCTCGATGAGCTGAACGCCGCCGGCCTGAGCAATTCGCAGGGGTATACGGGCACCTGGACGATGACCGTCGACGCCGGGACGTACGCGTACACGTGTCGGCCGAATGCGCTTCCGGGCACGGACTGCGGACACGTCCCGTACGCGTCCGAGACCGAGTACGCGAACGTGCTCGAGGCGGGGTACCTCCATGGCGACGACCGGACAGTGCGATTCGTCTACGACGCCGCCGTGCACGATCGCCTCGCGGGGTGCGGGTCGTGCCATTCTCTTCCGACGAAGACCGTCGGCTGGCAGCTCGACGGCGACACGCTGACGTTCTCCGATATCGGCGAGCCGGTGATCGACGAATTGCTGGTCATCGAGCCCTGGGTGAGGGTCGGCTGACCGGGATCGATGCCGTCGCCGTCGTCCCGGCCCCCACGGGGCTCGTCACGATCAGCCGTCCGCCTCGCGACCGGACGCGGTCGTCGAGGCCCGTGAGCCCCGAGCCATCCGGGTCGGCGCCGCCACTGCCGTCGTCCGAGACCGTCAGGACGAGTCTCCCGTCGATGAGCGCCAGGCGCACCACCACCCGCTGAGCGGATGCGTGCTTGAGCGCGTTCGTCACGAGTTCGGAGGCTACGAATCGGAGCGCCGCCTCCGTCTCTGCGTCGCCGATCGCATCGGGAGCGACGAACAGCTCGACCGTCGCGTGCCGGGCGGCAAGCGATCGCAGCACCTCGTGGAGGCGTCCACCGCCCAGCTCCAGCAACGAGCCGTCGACGATCCCGCGCACCTCGCGCTCCGTGCCGGAGAGCTGGTCGGCGACGACCGCGAGTGCGCTCTTCGACTCCTCGGAAGCGGTGCGGTGACTGGCGCTCGCCACCGCAGCCCGGGCGTCGTCGAGCGGCTCGAGCACCCCGCTGCGCAATCGCGATGCGAGATCGTGCCGCCGCTGCTCGGCCGCCACGCGGATGCGCGCCCGGGCCGCGGCGAGCGAGGATCGCTGGCCCTCGAGTTCGGCCGCCGTCCGTTCGTGGACGACGGTCAAGCGGGCGGCCTCGAGGATCGACCTGGCGGTGCGATCGTCGGGGATGCTGCCAGCACGGTGCACGAGCACCGCGATCCGCTCCGCCCCGTCCAGCACCTCGATCCGCTCGAGCCCGACTGGGCTCGGTGGGTCGGCGGCGAGCTCGGCCGGATCGAGTTCTCGATGCGTCGCCATGATTCGCAGATCCGGGTCGCGCAGCACCTGGCGGAGGATCGAGGAGAGCCCCTCGACGCCGACGCCGCCGCTCGCGAGGAGCACGTCCGGGAGGTCGGCCGTCCGGAACTGTCGAAGGCGAGTGGAGGCGACGAGTCCGACGGCGACGCTCAGCAACACGGCCTCGTACAGGAGGAGCACGGTGTCCGAGTCGAGGGGCCGCGGCACGATCGACGCCGCCGTCGCGCTGACGACGATCGCGATCGCGACTGCGATCGCTCCGCCGACCGTTGCCGTGGTCGGTCCGCTGAGTCCGCGGCGATGTCCATCCTGCGCGAATGGCTCTCCGTCGGCGACCCTGGTCACGGCGACGGCCAGGAACAGGCCGGCGACCACGGGCTGCGGCACGAGACCGGTCGCAATCGGGAGCGAGAGCGCCACGAGCGCCCACGGGATCACCCCTGAGATCCGTGCGGCGGGAAAGACGAGCAGGCAGACGGCGAGTGCGGTGCGGTGGCTGGCGCCGACCCCCGGTGCGATCGACCCGAGGAGCCAGAGCACGCCGACCGCGGCCGCCAGGAGACGCGGCAGCGGCGCCGCGATCGCCGTGACTGCGGCGACGAGGAAGGCAGCGCCGACCCCGAGGTCGGCGGCGATCGCCCAGGGCGGCGATCCTGAGGCGGCACTGGAGATCCCCGCCGCGGCCATGAGCGCGGTGCATCCCGCGATCGCGGATACCGCGAGCAGCGCACGCCCGACGTGTGGCAGCCTTCCGGCCATATCCCGCATCTTGCCAATGGCCGACCGCCGCCGCCAGCATGTCGCGACGGCGCTGTCGTGATAGGCGGGCGGAGGCCGCGAGCGACGTGGGCCCGCGGCATCCGCCCCACGGCGGCTCACCCCTGCAGTGCCTCAGCGAGGCGCACGCGCGGACCCGTCTTCAGCAGCGAGTTGCGGTAGATGCGCTCGCCGATCCAGACCGCGAGCGCCGTCGTGGCGAGCAGCAGCACGAGCG
>JAPSJU010000259.1 GCA_031178025.1 Agromyces sp.
CTGCTCGAGCCGCTCCGCCCGATGCGCCAGGTACGCGTCGCAGATCGCCGCCAGGTCGGGAAGGACCGGGCCGTGCCCGGGGAGCACCGTGACGGGCGCGGCAGCCGCGCCGAGGGCGCGCAGCCGCTCGAGCGAGCCGAGGTACGGGCCGAGCGCGCCGTCGGGGTCCGCGATGATCGTCGTGCCCCGGCCGAGGATCGTGTCACCGGTGAGCACCGCTCCGGGCGCCGGCGCCGCATCGCCCCTCCCCGGCGGCAGCACGAAGCAGACCGAGTCCGCGGTGTGACCGGGCGTCGCGACCACGGCGAGCTCGAGGCCCGCGGCCGTGATGCGCTCGCCGTCGACGAGCGCGCTCCCGCCGATGCAGAGCTCGGGGTCGATCGCGCGCACCGGCGCACCCGTGATCCGGGCGAATTCGACGAGCGACGCGCTGTGATCGAGGTGGTGATGCGTGAGCAGCACGAGCTCCACGCGACCGGATGCCGCGAGCCGCCCGAGGTGCGCGGCATCCGCTGGACCGGGATCGACGACGACGACTCCCGCGGATCCGGGCGCCCGGACCACGTAGGAGTTCGTGCCGTCGAGCGTCATCGGGCCCGGATTCGGGGCCCGCACGAGCGTCGCGAACGGCGATGGGGTGACCTCGTCCATCCGGGCAGTGTACCCACGGGCGTCGCCCGGCCTAGGGTGAGGGCATGCAGAGCGAGCGCGAATCCCTCACCGACGAGACGATTCCGGACTCCGCGGCCACCGTCGTGCTCCTGCGGGACGGCGAGCTCGGGGTCGAGGTGCTCCTCGCGGAGCGACCACGCGACCGGGGGTCGTTCGCCGGCGCCTGGGTGTTCCCCGGCGGCGCCGTGGACGCCGCGGATGCCGCGGGCGCCTCCGACGCCCTCGACGCCGCGCGCAACGCGGCGGTGCGCGAGACGCGTGAGGAGGTCGGGCTCGTGCTCGACCGGGCGGAGCTCGTGCCGTTCTCGCTGTGGACGCCGCCGAAGGGCGCGCCCAAGCAGCTGCGCACGACGTTCTTCGCCGTGCGCATGCCGGACGGCGACATCCGGGCGGCGCCCGACGAGGTCGCCGCCGTCGCGTGGATGCGTCCGGTCGACGCGTTGCAGCGGCACGCGGCGGGTGAGATGACGCTGTGGCCGCCGACCTGGGTCACCCTGCACGGCTTCGCGCGCGGGAACTCCGTCGACGAGGTGCTGTCCGACCTGCGTCACGGGGACATGCGGTCGTACATCGCCCGTCGCAGTCCGGACGGCGCCATGGTGCTCTGGCAGGAGGACGACGAGTACGAGGCCGAGGTGCCGGGCAGTGGTGCCGGCGGTGCGAGGCGCCACCGGCTCGTCATGGACCGGCTGCCGTGGGTGTACCTGCAGCGGTACTGACGTCGCAACCCGCTTTCCCGCGGGCGCCGGGCGCGGGTAGCGTGGCCCGGTGGACGCATTCGGCTGGATCGGCTGGTTCGATGCGCACGAGTACGAGATCGCGCGGCAGGTGCTGCAGCGGGGCGTCGCCGCGCTCGCCGTCGTGGCGTTCCTCTCGACGCTGAACCAGTTCCGGCCGCTGCTCGGCGAGCACGGCCTGCTGCCGGTGCCCGAGCTGCTCCGGCTCGCCCCGCGGCTGCGCGGCCCGAGCGTCTTCCGATGGGGCTACACCGACCGGCGCCTCGTCGCGCTCTCCATCGCCGGGCTCGTGCTCGCGGCATCCGTCGTGCTCGGCCTGCCGCAGCTGGGGCCGCCGTGGCTGCCGATGCTCGTCTTCCTCGCCCTGTGGATCGGCTACCTCTCGATCGTGAACGTCGGCCAGACCTTCTACGGCTTCGGGTGGGAGATGCTGCTCTGCGAGGCGCTCTTCACCGTGGCGTTCCTCGGCTCCGACCAGGTGCCGCCGCCCCTCACGATCATCGTCGCCGTGTGGTGGCTGGTGTTCCGGCTCGAGTTCGGCGCCGGCATGATCAAGATCCGCGGCGGGCGCGAGTGGCGCGACCTCACCGCGCTCATGTACCACCACGAGACCCAGCCGATGCCGAACCCCCTCAGTCGGCAGGCGCACCTGCTTCCCGCGTGGTTCCACCGGGGCGAGGTGCTGGGCAACCACGTCGCGCAGCTCGTCGTGCCGTTCCTGCTGTTCGTGCCGGGGCCCGTCGGGTCGACGGCTGCGGCGATCGTGATCCTCACCCAGCTCTGGCTCGTCGTCACCGGCAACTTCGCGTGGCTCAACTGGATCACGATCGTGCTCGCGGCATCCGCGATCACCGACTCGGCGTGGCACTGGCTCATCCCGGCGATCCCGACCGACCTCGGCTCGGATGCCGCATCGACGCCGGCCTGGTGGTTCGTCGTCGTCGCAGCGGTGAGCGTGCTCCTGCTCGTGCTGAGCGTGCGACCGCTGCAGAACCTCGTCTCGCGCCGGCAGCTCATGAACGCGAGCTTCAACCGGTGGATGCTCGTGAACGCCTACGGCGCGTTCGGCACGGTCACGAAACGGCGCATCGAGTACGCGATCGAGGGCACGCTCGGCGAGTTCCCCGGCGACCCCGACACCGAATGGCGCGAGTACGGCTTCAAGGGCAAGCCGGGCGACGTGCGCGCCGTGCCCCGGCAGTGGGCTCCGTACCACCTGCGCCTGGACTGGCTCATGTGGTTCCTGCCGCTCGGGCGACGGTGGGAGCCCTGGCTCGAGATGCTCCTGCTCCGCCTGCTCGAGGCGGATGCCCCGACGCTCCGCCTGCTCGCGGTCGACCCGTTCGACGGCGCGGCGCCGCGATGGGTGCGGGTGCGTGCCTATCACTATCGCTTCGCGACGCACGGCGAGTACCGCGAGACGCGGCAGCGGTGGATCCGCACCTTCGAGCGCGAGATCGTGCCGCCGGCCGGCCTGCGCTGAGCCGCCCCTTCCCGGCGACCGCTCCGCCGGCGCTCCCGGCAACCGTTCTCCCGGCCGACTCCGGTTCGTCGCCGAACGCATTCCCGTCGTTCACCCGTGCTGGTCACGGTGGCACCTGGACGCCTCGCCGAGCGGTGGGGGACGCAACGGTGACGCCAGGGAGGGTGCACGCGCATGCGAAGGACCAACGGACGAGGTGGCAGCCGCGATCCACTGATCGGGGCGGTGGCACTCGCACTGGCCGCCGTGCTCGGCGCGGGCATGTCGGTCGCACCGGTGCAGGCCGCGGCGGCGGCGCCGGGCACCGCGGTCGGCCCGGCACCGCTCGCCAAGCCCGCCCCGACGACGCCGCCGATCCTCGACCCCGCCGACGGGGCGTTCCTCGAGGGAACGGCGACGATCGCCGCGACACCGGTGGCCGCCGACGACGACGTCACGAGCCTCACGATCGACGGTGCCGACATCGAGGCGACCCCGACCGTCGGCGTCTCGCACCTCCGCTTCGACGTGGGCTCGAACTCGACCGAGGCCCGGTACGGCAACACCGTCGTCGTGAACGGCGAGCACGTCATCCCGATCGGCGACCACGTCGACG
>JAPSJU010000260.1 GCA_031178025.1 Agromyces sp.
TCCGAACGGCTCGACGTCGAGGTCGATCGCGACGGGAAGACCTGGGCGATGTCGTTCCACCGCGGCGAACCCGGCGTCTTCGCCGATGTCGACGGGCCGGATCCCGACGCCCCCTTCACCCCGTTCGAGGATCGCAGCGAGCTCCGCGTCGTCGGCAAGGTGGCGAAAGGCGTGACCGGCACCCGCATCCGGTACTGGGCGGACCGGCAGATCTTCACGAAGGGCGCCGAGTTCCAGACGGAGGAGCTGCTGTCACGGGCTCGGCAGACGGCGTTCCTCGTGCCGGGACTCACGATCGACGTCATCGACGAGCGAGGCGCACAGCCCGAGACCACGTCCTTCCAGTTCGACGGCGGCATCTCCGAGTTCGTCGAGCACCTGGCCGGAGATGCTCCGCTGACCGACGTCTGGCGGCTCACCGGATCCGGTGGCTTCACCGAGACGGTGCCGGTGCTCAGCGCCAGCGGCGCGATGGTGCCGACCGAACTCGATCGGGAGTGCCAGGTCGACATCGCGCTGCGCTGGGGCACCGGGTACGACACGGTCGTGAAGTCCTTCGTGAACATCATCGCCACGCCCAAGGGCGGTACCCACCAGCTCGGCTTCGATCAGGGCCTGTTGAAGTTCCTCCGCCAACAGGTCGAGCAGAATGCGCGACGGCTGAAGGTCGGCAACGACAAGCTCGAGAAGGACGACGTGCTGGCGGGACTCACCGCGGTGATCACCGTGCGGCTGCCTGAGCCGCAGTTCGAGGGCCAGACGAAGGAAGTGCTCGGCACACCGGCCGTTCGCGCCATCGTCGCCAGTGTGCTCACGAAGGAACTGGCCGCGCGGTTCGCGTCGACGAAGCGCGATGACAAGGCGCAGACGGCCCTCGTGCTCGACAAGGTCGTGGCCGAGATGAAGTCGCGCATCTCCGCACGAGCCCACAAGGAGACCCAGCGACGCAAGAACGCGCTCGAGAGCTCTTCGTTGCCGGCCAAGCTCGTGGACTGCCGCTCGAACGACGTGGCGCAGAGCGAGCTCTTCATCGTCGAGGGCGACTCCGCGCTGGGCACCGCGAAGCTCGCCCGCGACAGCGAGCACCAGGCGCTCCTCCCGATCCGCGGCAAGATCCTCAACGTGCAGAAGGCGAGCGTGTCGGACATGCTCGGCAACGCCGAGTGCGCCTCGATCATCCAGGTGATCGGCGCCGGTTCCGGCCGGAGCTTCGACCTCGCCGCCGCCCGCTACGGCAAGGTCATCATCATGAGCGACGCCGACGTGGACGGTGCGCACATCCGTACGCTCCTGCTCACGCTCTTCTTCCGCTACATGCGGCCGATGATCGAGGAGGGGCGCGTCTTCGCCGCGGTCCCACCGCTGCATCGCGTCGTCGTGATGCATCCCGGCTCGAAGCCGAACGAGACGATCTACACGTATTCGGAGGCGGAACTCCATGGCGTGCTCGCGACGCTGAAGAAGCAGGGCCGACGGTTCCAGGACCCCATCCAGCGCTACAAGGGCCTCGGTGAGATGGACGCCGACCAGTTGGCGACCACGACCATGGACCGCCGTCACCGCACCCTCCGGCGGGTCGGGGTGGGCGACGCCGAGAACGCGGGCCGGGTGTTCGAACTGCTCATGGGCAATGACGTCGCCCCTCGGAAGGAGTTCATCATCGACAGCGCCGACGCCTTGGAGCGGGACCGCATCGACGCGTAGCGGCCGGCGGCCGGACCTCCCGGTCCTGCTGGAGGATGGGATCGCCGCAGGCGCAGCTTCCCGCAGACGGTTCAGCCGATTCGCGCGCCCACCGACGCGACCACGGCGTCCAGCGGCTGGCCCGAGGCGTCGCGCTTCGCGCCGGCGTCGGGCAGACCGCGTGCCGCGCCGTCCGCACCCACTCCCAGCGCAGGGGAGGGGCCGACCCACGCGACCTGCAGCGCGTCTTCGCCCTTGAGGAATCGCTGCGCCCGGACGCCGCCCGTTGCGCGGCCCTTCGCGGGGAACTCCGAGAAGGCGCTCACCTTCGCGCTGCCGGGGTCGGCGCCGAGGAGGGTGTCGCCCGACGCGGCGATCGTCACCACGACGGCATCCTCCGCACTCGCTGCCGGCACGCTCGTGAAGTGGATGACGTGCGCCCCGCTGCCCAGGTTGATCCCCGCCATCCCTCCCGCCGGGCACCCCTGGGGGCGCACCGACGCGGCGGGGAACCGCAGCAGCTGCCCGTCGGATGCCACGAAGACGAGCTCGTCGCCCTCGTCGCCCTGTGTCGCGCCGACGACCTCGTCGCCCGCCTTGAGGCCGATGACCTCGAAGTCGGGCCTGCTCGGGTACGCGCCGGCGGCGACGCGCTTGACCACGCCCTGCTTCGTGCCGAGCGCGATCGAGCGATCGCTTGCGAGCGACACGAGGGCGAGCACGCGCTCGTCCCGGTCGGGAAGCGCGAGGTAGTCGCCGACCCGCACGCCGGCCCCGAGCTGCACCGAGGTCGGCGGGAGCATGGGCAGGTCGACCGGGGTGAAGCGGATGAGCCGCCCACGATTCGTGACCGCCCCGATCTCGGCTCGGCTCGACGTGTCGATGGCGGAGCGGATCGCATCGTGCTTGCTGCGCCTGGCCGGCGGGGCGATGGCGGGCGGACCGTCCTCCCCGACGGGAAGGTCGACCCGGGCGATGCGGCCCGTCGTGCTGAGGAACACGCGGCAGGGGACGTCCACCACTTCGAGCACCGCAGCGGCGCGCTTCGCGGCGGCACCGGCGATGCTCGGGCGGGCGTCGGTGAGGAGCGTGCGGCGCGGCGTGCCGAAACGCTCGGCCACCTCGGCGAGCTCGTCCGAGACGAGGGCCTCGATGCGGCGGCGGCTGGAGAGCAGCTCCTCGAGCGCGGCGATGTCGGCGCGCAACTGGTCGCGCTCGGTCTCGAGGTCGATGCGGGAGAACTTGGTCAGGCGCCGCAGCTGCAGCTCGAGGATGTACTCGGCCTGCACCTGGGTGAGGTCGAACACCTCGATGAGCCGAGCCCGGGCGGCGGCGGTGTCGTCGCTCGAGCGGATGACCTGGATGACCTCGTCGATGTCGAGGATCGCGATGAGGAGGCCGTCGACGAGGTGCAGGCGCTCCTGCTTCCGGGCGAGCCGGTACCGGGATCTCCGCGTCACGACCGAGATGCGGTGGGCGACGTACACCTGCAGGAGCTCGCGGAGGCCGAGCGTCTGCGGGCCGCCGTCGACGAGCGCCACGTTGTTGATGTTGAACGAGTCCTCGAGGGGGGTGAGCCGGTAGAGCTGCTCGAGGACCGCCTCGGGGCTGAAGCCCGTCTTGATGCCGATGACGAGCCGGAGGCCGTTGGTGCGGTCGGTGAGGTCGGTGATGTCGGAGATGCCCGAGATCTTCTTGGCGTTGACACCGTCCTTGATCTTCTCGATGACCTTCTCGGGCCCCACGAGGTACGGCAGTTCGGTGACGACGAGCCCGGTCTTGCGGGCGGTGATCT
>JAPSJU010000261.1 GCA_031178025.1 Agromyces sp.
ATCCGGTGGAGTCGTACGTCCGAGCGTGCCTGCACGATCCCGATCGTGGCGTCCGTCGAGCCGGAGTCGATCACGAGGGTCTCGACCGCGCCGTCGAAGCGCTGCGCCGCCACGGCGTCGAGCACCTCGGCCAGGTATCGGTCGCCGTTCAGTGTGGGAATCACGACGGTGACGTCGACGGATGCCGCGGCATCCGGTTCCGCGGCATCCGAGTCGCGCTCGGCCTCGTCCGGCGTCATAGCGAAGCTCGCATCGCCCGATCGAAGGCGGCGACGAACTCGGCACCGGGATCGGACCAGTCGGTCTCGGCCACCGATCGCGCGATCCTGGCGGCGTGGGCCGCCTGGTCGGGACGGTCGAGCACCGCCGACATGCGGTCGGCGAGTGCGCCCGGGGCCATGGGCGTGAACTCCACGTGCGGGCTGTCGAGGACGCCACGGGTGTTCGAGGCGTCGTTGACGATCGGCACGACACCGGCGCCCATGACTTCGATCGGCAACAGCGACATGTTGGTGAGCGAGAGGATGAGCCCTGCGGCGCATCGGTTGTAGATGGCGTTCAGCGCGGCGATGTCGACCGCCGAGTGGTTGACGTACGGGAAGGGCACGTCGTAGCCGGACATGTCCCATCCGACAAGATTGATCGTGACATCCGGCCGTCGACGGTGCAGCTCGCTGAGGGCGAGAAGGCCGAACTCGGTCGCCCGACGAGGCGTCGGCGGCCGCGCGTAGAAGAGCACCTCGTTGCGAGGCGCGGTGTTCTCGTAGCTGTACCGGGTGCGGTCGACGGCGTAATCGTAGTGGTCGCCGGACATGCCGTAGTCGGCGGTGAGCTTCTCGGCCAGCCAGCGACCCGCTGAGAACCCGTGGAAGCCGAGCCGGTAGCTGTTCTCTGCGGCGGCGTAGTCGCTGCCCATCGCGAAGAAGGCCGGCTCGAAGTCCTGCGTGAAGTAGAACCGCTTGGCGCCACCACCGTGGCGGTACGACGCATACGTCGTCTCCCAGTCGCAGGCGATGACGGCGTCGAACTCGCCCGGAAGGCCGAGCTCGGGGTCGTAGATGCGGAACTCGCCGCGGATCTCGGGGAACGCACTCGTCTCGGCCATCATGCGCTTGACGCCCTGGACGCTCACCTTCGGATACGCCGCAGGCGAGTAGAGGAACACCGTCGTGGGATTGCCAGCCGCCTCCAGGAAGCTCATGAAGCGGAACGCGTTCTGGTGTCCGCCGCTCGTTCGGCCGGGCGGGGAGATGATCCACGCCACCCGGTATCCGTCGGCCGGTCGCGGTACCGCTGCGCCGTTGAACGACACGGGCTGCGACCAGTCGACCGCCGTGAGGTCGTCGGCGTACACGGATGACAGCGGGGCCCTGCGGAAGGCATTCAGCCGGCCCGCCACCCACTTCGCGCTCCGCCACGCCGCCGATCTCACTCCGCCGTCACGCACGCTCGCGATCACGGTCGCCGCTCGCCCCATCATCCGGTCTCCCTGCTCGTCATCCGGTCCCCCGGCTCGGTCGCCATTCGCGCACCGCGGCGATGACGCGGTCGACGTGCGCTTCCGACATCCCCACCCAGAGTGGCAGCCGGACCAGGCACCGCGAGAACTGCTCGCTCTGCACGAGGGGTCGCAACGCGCGCCCGTACCGCCGCCCGGCCGTGCTCGTGTCGAGCGGGACGTAGTGGAACGTTGCCACGATGCCCTGCTCGCGCAGGCTGGCGATCAGGTCGGTCTGGTCATCGGGCTCAGGCACCAGCAGGTAGAAGAGATGAGCAGCGTGGATGCCGCGTGGCGGGTTCATCAGGGTGGCGCCGACCTGTGCCGCCCAGTCGGCGAGCTCGGCGGCGTACCGATCCCAGATGCGATGCCTCGCAGCCTGGATGTCGTCGAACACCGCGAGTTGCGCGTCGAGCACCGCGGCGTTCAGCTCGCTCGGCAGGTAGCTCGAGCCCCAGTCGACCCAGCTGTACTTGTCGACGGCGCCGCGCAGGAACTGCGAGCGGTTGGTGCCCTTCTCCCGCATGATCTCGGCCCGATCGAGATGCCGTTCGTCATTGATGACGAGCGCGCCGCCCTCGCCCGCGTGCACGTTCTTGGTGTCGTGGAAGCTCTGCACCCCGAACGCGCCGATGCGCCCCAGCATGCCCCACTCGGATCGCACGCCGAGCCCGTGCGCGTTGTCCTCGATCACCGGGATCCCGCCGTGCGCATCCGCGGTCGCGAGGACGGCCGCCATGTCGACGGGTGCGCCGCCGTAGTGCATGACCGAGATCGCACGGGTACGCGGCGACACGGCCTCGGCGACGAGCTCGGGATCGATGTTGCCCGTCGCGGGGTCGATGTCGACGAAGACGATGCGCGCACCGGTCATCGCGATCGCGGTGGCCGCCGAGGAGAAGGTGTAGCTGGGCAGGATGACCTCGTCGCCCTCGCCGAAGCCGAGCAGGCGGCTCGCCATCTCGAGGGCGTGCGTGCCCGAGGTGGTGAGGAGCACTTCGCCGCCTTCGAGGATGTCGCGGAGCTTGGCGCTCGCCGCCCGGGTGAACGGGCCGTCGCCGTGCGCGTGGTCGGATCCGAGGACCTGCGCCAGTCGTTCGATCGAGGTCGGAGCGAGGAACGGGCGTGAGAACGGGATCGTCTCCACGTGCGCCGCCATGGCTCCCCCTCGAGCATTCGGCACGTCGCCGACCGCATGCGGGAGTCTAGCGGAGGGGTGCTCTCCGTTTACAGCAGGATTCCGCCGTGTCGAGCACGGTCCGAGCCGCGGGCGGCCTCGGCGGGCAGGCCCTCGTGCGGTTATGGTTGGAGTTTGCCGTCGCCGTTCAGAAGGAGCTTCGTGACCACCACCCTCCGCGTCGTCGTCGACCAGATCGTCGCGCCCGTACCGGGTCCGGTCGGGCGGTACACGCTCGATCTCACGCGCGCGATCGTCGCCGCCGCCCCGAGAGGCTGCGAGGTGGAGGGCATCGTCTCGTCGTCGCTTCCCGGCGACTACGAGCGAGTGCTTCGCGAGATCCCCGGGCTGTCGGGTCTCTACAAGTCGAGCCTCGCACGCCGCGAACTCGCGGCGGCGTGGCAGCTCGGCGTCACGACCTCGCCCGGCGGCGGCATGATCCACGGCATGAGCCTGTTCGCTCCGCTCCGCAAGCACGACCGCGAGCGGGGCGACCAGACCGTCGTGACCGTGCACGACGTGCTGGCGTGGACGCATCCCGAGTCGCTCTCGGCCACGTCCGTCGCCTGGCAGAAGGGCATGATGAAGCGGGCGCGCAAGCACGCCGACGCGATCGTCGTGCCCACCCATGCCCTGGCCGAACGACTGGCGCAGGTCGCCGACTTCGGCGACCGCGTGCGCGTCATCGGCACTGCGCCGCGATCAGGCCTCGTCGTCGGCGCCGACGCCGAAGTGCGCGCCGCGCGCCTCGGCCTCCCTGCGGAGTACATCGTCGTTCCCGGCACCCTCGAGCCGAGGAAGGG
>JAPSJU010000262.1 GCA_031178025.1 Agromyces sp.
TCGAACCGGGCGTCGACGACGCCCGCCGGAGCCTCACCCGAGAGGTCGCCTTCCAGCGCCCCCTCGAGCCGCGTCTCCAGGTCGCCCAGGTCGACCGGCGTCGGGCCTCCCCGGAACTCGTCGTACCGCGACTTCACGTCGATGACGTCGCTCAGGAGTCGCTCGAGGCCCCGGTTCAGGAACGGCACGACGGGCGCGTCGCCACCGAGCGCGTCGTCCACGGAACCGACGGAGTCGGCCACGCCGCCCACGGCGTCGATCACGCGACCGAGGAGCCGGGACGGCTCCGACGTGTCGACGTTCAACGCGCTCAGCAGTCGAGCCTCGTCGTTCGTGAGCTCGGCGTCGTATGCGGTGTGGTCGAAGCCGGTGCCGTCGACCGTGATCGTGCCCGGCGCTTCGGTGAGCGGCAGCGCGGGATCGTCGCCGTGTCCGGTGACCTCCAGGTCGAGGTCGACGACGGCATGGCGGTCGGACTCGGCGATCGGGTGCGTCGGGTCGCCCCCGTCGGCGCCGTAGATGCCGCTGAGCAGTTCGGTGATGCGGGGGGTGCCGTCCTCACCGGTCGCGGCGTCGACGTCGACGACGGTCGTCGGTAGGCTGCCGTCCTGCCCGAGCCGATAGGTTCCGCCGAGGATGACGGGGACGATGCCGATCTGTCCGGCGGCGTGCACCTCGGCGTCGACGACCTCGGTGATCTCGATCTCCGCGCCCTCCTGCAGCTCGGTCGAGAATCGCTCGAACACCATCGGGTCCTCGAACTCCACCACGGGCGTGGCCGCGTCGTCGTCGGCCGGCGCGGCCGGCAGCAGGTCGATGAGGATGGGCAGGTCGATCGTGTAGGCGGCGTCCGTCTCAGGAGCGACGGGTTCCCCCGAGGGCGAGACCGCGCGAAGGCCGGTCGAGTCGAGGAGCTGGTCGCCGAAGGCGGCCTGACCGGCGGGGGCCGCCTCGGCGTCGGGGGTCTCCTGCGGCGGGTTGACGTCGGGCGTCCCGTCGAGGGAGCGGGAGATCGGGAGCTCCAGCCGCACCTCGTCCTTCGTGGTGTCGAAGGCGATCGACACCGACGGAGCGCCCGGGATGTCCTGCTCGATCGCCTCCGCGAGCTCCTCGAGCGTCGAGATCCCCACGACGACCACGTCGGGGACGGTCTCGTCGGTCGGATCGGCGTCGGCGTCGAGCTTCTCGATCGTGATGAGGCCGTCGGCCAGCTGGTCGAACTCCGTGCCGAGGTCGTAGAGCTCCGAGAGCTTCCCGCTCGCGAGGGGCAGCGCCGCATCGACGTTCGGGTGACGCTGGAGCGCCCGCAGCATGGTCGCGTACTGCACCAGCGCGGAGACGAGATCGACGGGGCCGACCCGGGTGAAGGCGGCGAGGTCGGCGAGGTCGTCGTCGGCGCCGGTGAGCTCTGCCACGAGGTCGGGGGCGGTCGCGAGGTCGGCGTCGAGGGACAGCGCCGGGGTGGGGTTGCTGCCGAGGCCGATCAGTTCCGATCCGAAGCGGACGTCGGCACCGGCCACGCCCGAGGGCGAGAAGGTCGTCAGCTGGGATGCCGGCATGCTCAATTCGCCGGGAGTCGACGACTGGCCCTCGAGCACCGGCTCGACCATGGCGAGGCGGCCGTCGCCGTTCGTGTCGTCGACGGTGCCCGACCAGGTCCCATCGAGGGTCACCGTGCTGCCGGCGAGCACGTCGACGTCCGCGACGCCGATCGCGGCCTCGCCTGCGGGGAAGTCGAAGGCGCCGGAGCCGGCGAGGGCGACCTCGAGCGAGACCTCCGGTTCGCCTTCCGTGGTGTCGAGCCAGAACTGCGTGCCATCCGCGCTCGTGCGCAGCGTCGCCGCGAAGCTGAAGGCGAGATCGAAGGGCGCGGTGGCGGTGAGGCTCACGGGCACGCCGCCGGGTCCGGTCGGGTCGGTCACGGCGATCGCGCCGTCGACGGTCCTGGACACCGTGATGCCGAGGTCGAAGCCGCTGCCGGATGCGTCGGCCGAGGCGTCCGAGGCCGACACCTCCAGCTGCGCACCGGCCACGTCGCCGTCGAGTTCGTCATCGACCTGCGCCACGAGCTCGTCGAGGGTCGCCGTCGTACCCTGCTTCGCCAGCAGCGCATCCGTGATACCGGTCGCGAGCACCGTTCCGAGGTCGAGGGCGTCTCCGGGCCGCAGGGGGTCGGCCCCGGGCGAGACGTCGCTCAGCGGCACCGGTGCCGCGAGCGGACCGGTCTCCTCGTACTCGCCCAGGAAGACCTCGGCGAAGGCACCGAGATTGGCGCGAAGCGATGCGACGTCCGCCGGCTCATCCACGAGCGCCTGCGCCGACGGCGCGAACACCGGGGCCACGAGCAGCCACGCGGACAGCGCGCTGATCGCGCCCACGGCGGGGCCCCTCGAGGCAGAACGGTTCGGATCCTTCTCGGCACGCATGACTTCTCCCCTACATCGCGTCGCCCTGGCGCGCGCCATCCCCCCGGCGTCGCACACCTGCTCTTCCTACTCCCCCGCATCGCGGCCTCACAAGATCGTGGGAACGACCCAGTACGGGGGGTAGCGAGCGGGCCGCAGGACGGTGCATCGTTCCATTCGGACCGATCGGCACGGGGGCGCCCCCTCGTGCAAGCCCCGGCGACCGCTCCGGTTCGCCGTCTAGGATCGTGCCACCATGAGCGAACGCGTGCACAAGATCACCTCGATGGCGCCGGGTGCGCCGCACGAGGGCGGTTCGGCCTCCGCGGAGCCCGGCTCGCAGCCGGACGCTCCGCGTGCGTACGGCGTCGAGCGCGGCATCGACGCCGTCCTCGCGATCCAGCGCCCCGTCGTCGTCGCGCACCTGCGGGGCATCCGCCGAAGGTTCCCGAACGCCACGCCCGAGCAGATCGTCCGGATCCTCGAGCGCCGCTACCTCACCGCCGTGACGACGGGCGGCGCCGCAGTCGGCGCGACGGCGGTGGTCCCGGGCATCGGCACCGGCGTCACCCTCGCGCTCTCAGGGGTCGAGACGGCGGGATTCCTCGAGGCGACTGCGCTCTACGCCCAGTCGGTCGCCGAGGTCCACGGCATCGCCGTGGAGAACGCCGAGCGGGCACGCGCGCTCGTGATGACCCTGATGCTCGGCCGCGAGGGCATCGATCTCGTGCGCCAGCTCGCGTCGCAGGCGACGGGCCACGGGGTCGCGCGCAACGCGTACTGGGGCGAGCTGATCACCAACAGCCTGCCGAAGGCGTTCATGGGCACGGTCGTCGACCGGCTGCGGCACACCTTCATCAAGCAGTTCGCGGTGCGGGGCGGTGCCGGGATCATCGGCAAGGCCATTCCGTTCGGGATCGGTGCGGTCGTCGGCGGCACCGGCAACCACATCCTCGGCCGCAAGGTGCTGCAGCAGGCACGGCTCGCATTCGGCGCTCCGCCGCCCGTACTGCCTGCCGAGCTCGAGCCGGGTGAGCGCGGCTCCGTGGTGCGCTCGACGGTGAACCG
>JAPSJU010000263.1 GCA_031178025.1 Agromyces sp.
GTGAGCGCCGGCAGCATCGTCTCCGCCGGCCAGGCGATCGGCGTCGTCGCGTCAGGTGGGCACTGCGGTGATGCGTGCGCGCACTTCGGCGTCCGCGTCCACGGCGAGTACGTCTCGCCGTTCCTCTTCCTGGGCGGCGTGCCGTTCGCGGTGCTCCTTCCGCTCGACTGACCCGAGGCGGCGGGTGCGCCTGGCGACAACCCTGCGTCAGGCGCTCCGGTGCGCCGTGCGACAGCCCTGCGTCACGCGCGCCGGCGCGCCGTGCGGTGGCCCTGCATCACGCGCGCGGGTGCGCCGTGCGATAGCTCTGCTTCAGGCGCTCCGCGGACACGTGCGTGTAGATCTGGGTCGTCCCGAGGCTCGCGTGGCCCAGGAACTCCTGCACGGCACGGAGGTCGGCGCCGCCGTCGAGCAGGTGCGTCGCCGCGCTGTGACGCAGTGCATGCGGGCCGCTCGGCCCCGTCCCGGGGATCGCCGAGAGCATCGCTGCGATCTCCCGGCGGATGCTCCGCACGCCGAGACGCCCCCCGCGCACGCCGACGAAGACCGCGTCCGTCGGCGCGGCCCGCGCCGCATGGAGGAGCGCCGGTCGCGCGGTCTCGAGATACCGATCGAACGCCCGGGCCGCCGGTGCGCCATAGGGCACGACGCGTTCCTTCCCGCCCTTCCCCGTCACCCGCACCGTGCGGCGGCGACGATCGACGTCGCCGAGGTCGAGTCCGACGAGCTCGGACACACGCAGCGCAGAGGCATAGAGCAGCTCCGCCACCGCGGCGTCTCGGATCGCCACTGGATCGCCGCCGGCCGCACGCGCCGCGAGAGTGGTGAACGCCTCGGTCAGCGCCCGCTCCCCGACGACGCGAGGGAGGGTGCGCTGTGCGCGGGGCGCCTTGAGGCGAGCTCCCGGATCGGCGACCAGCATCCCCCGCCGATGAAGCCATGCGGTGAACCCGCGGGCCGATGCGGCGCGGCGCGCGATGCTGGTGCGCGCGAGCCCGCGCTCGGTCGCAGCCCACAGCCAGTCCCGCAACACGGCGAGATCCAGCCGCTCGACCTCGGTGACGCCGCGCATCCCGGCGAAGTCGATGAGATCGACGAGGTCGGAGCGGTAGGCCGCAACGGTGTGCTCGGAGTACCCGCGCTCGGCGCGGACGTGCACCAGGTAGTCGTCGAGCGCCCGGTCGAGGTTCACGCATCCAGCTTGCGCCGGGACCTCACTGCCGGGGCGGTACGTCGCCCGTGTGCCGCGGATCGACCTGGTCGTCGATCCCCCGCCGCTCATCGGTCGGGGGTTGGGGCGGGTTTCCGCGAGAACCGCTCGAGACGAGCGTCGGGATCGAGCGCTTCCACATCACTGAGGAATGCATCGCCGAGCTCGGTGACGATGGGGAAGGAACCGACGGGCGCCACGGAGGTCACGAACGCGTCATCCACCTGGTGGATCAGCGTCAGGGAGCGTCCGCCGTCGACCCCGATGAGCTGCCGGGGTGGAGCGGAGACATCGATGGTGTACGCCAGTGCACCGGCGACGGACACCGGAATGCCCGCGAACGCGCCGTTCGTCGGGTAGTGGAGGTGTCCGCCGAGGATCAGGCGGACGTCTCGCCCGCGCAACACCCGCGCGAGTTCGTCCTGGCCGCGGAGTTCGAGCACGTCCATGAGCGCGATGGGCGTGGCGATGGGCGCGTGATGCATCGCGAGGATCGTACCCTCGGGCGCGGGCTCCGCGAGGGCCCGGTCGAGCCAGTCGAGGGCCGCCTCGTCGAGCCCGCCATGGTGGTACCCGGTCACCGTCGTGTCGAGGACGATGAGCCGGAGGCCGTCGAGGTCGACGACGCCGTGAACCGGCTCGTCGCTCGGCGGTTCGTCGAGCAGGCCGACGCGGAACGCCGCCCGCTCGTCGTGGTTGCCCATCACCCACACGAGTCGGGCGCCGGCGGACTCGGCGAGCGGCTCGAGCGCCTCCCGCGCGATCCGGTACGCGTCGGGCTCGCCGAGATCGGCGACGTCGCCGGTGACGATCACGGCGTCGAGGCGATCGCCGAGGTTCGCGAGCTGGGAGACCGCGCGATCGAGGGCGGCGACGGTGTCGGCGACGCCGCCGAGAGGCGCTCCGCCGTGCATGAGGTGCGTGTCGCTCAGGTGGGCGATCACCCGCCGAGCCGCCGGATACCTGCCGAGCCGTACGTCCACCATGTCGACCTCCTCGCGGTCAGCCTAGGCGGTGCCTCCCATGCCGGGTCGTCGCGGCACACCGCGCCTCGACTGCGGATCACCCGCTGCGCCGGCGGCGCCACCCCCCAGCGGATCGTGTGGCGAGGCCGTTGACGTCGAGCGAGCCGAGCACGCCCATCACCTCTCGCACCGTCATGCCGGCCCGGCGCGCGATGTCCTCGACGGAGCGTATCGATCGGACGCTCAGCGCGTCGAGGACACGAACGGTGTCCGGCTCCTCGTTCCAGGCCGGATCACCGCCGGCGCCCTGTCGGCCTGCCGCGGCGGTGTCCGCGGCGCCCGAGTGGCCACCCCCTGAGCGCTCCGTGTCGGAGCCACCCGCCTCGGCGTCGCGTTCAGGGCGGTGCCGCGACGGCGACACGCGCGAACCCTCACCGGCTCCCCCGGCGAGCTCCGCCATCTGCGTCGCGTCGACGACGCAGATGGCGTCGAACTCCCTGAGGAGTCGATGGCAGCCTGCCGAGGCGGGACTCGTCACCGGGCCGGGTACGGCGCCCAAGGGCCGACCGAGGGCCGCCGCATGGCCCGCGGTGTTGAGCGAGCCCGATCGGAGGCCGGCCTCGAGCACGACCGTGGCCTCGCTCGCCGCGGCGATGAGCCGATTGCGCTGCAGGAATCGCCATTTCGTCGGCGCTGCGCCGCAGGGCAGCTCGGACACGACGGCTCCGGTCTCGACGATGCGGCTGAGGAGCGTCTCGTGGCCGAGCGGATAGAACCGGTCGACGCCGCCGGCGAGGAACGCGATCGTGATGCCGTCGCTCGCCAGGGCGGCGCGATGCGCCATGCCGTCGATGCCGTACGCCCCACCCGACACGATCGCGAACCCGCGATCCACGAGTCCGGCGGATGCCTCCATCGCAACGTGCTCGCCGTAGCCCGTGGCGGCTCGCGCGCCGACGAGCGCGATCGCCGGACGAACGCCCCCCATCGCGCCCTGCGGTCCTCGGATCCAGATGCCGATCGGCGCGTGGATGCCGAGCTCGTCGAGTCCGACAGGCCATTCCGGATCGCCGGGGATCACGAAGCGTGCGCCGACCCTCGCCGACTGCTCGAGGGAACGCACGAAGCCCGCGTGGTCGATTCTCGGCAGCCATCGAGCGAGCCCCGCAGCCGCCTCGCGCTCGTCGAGGTCGTCTCCGGTCTCGTGGACGGCTCCTGCGATGACCCGGGCCGACGCGCGCTCGAGCAGCAGCTCGGCCGCCCGTTCGGCGCCGAGCGCGTCGAGCAGGCGCCCGA